>JASLWO010000055.1 GCA_030740795.1 Acidimicrobiales bacterium
AAGCGCCGATAGCGACCCGGCTGCCATCAGAGGACATCGCCACCGAAAAACCTGACCGGTCGCTTACGGCTTCGCCATCAATGTCAGCGCCGAGTTGCGGCCACGCCGGCCCATTCCAACAGTAGATACGCACATGACCCGAATTATTACCGTCCCCATCATTGATGTAAGAGCCGATAGCGACCCGGCTGCCATCAGAGGACATCGCCACCGACCAGCCTGACCGGTCGTCTGCGGCTTCGCCATCAATGTCAGCGCCGAGTTGCGTCCACGCCGTACCATTCCAACTGTAGATACGCACATGACCCGAATCAGAATAGCTACCATCATTGGTGTAAGCGCCGATAGCGACCCGGCTGCCATCAGAGGACATCGCCACCGACCAGCCTGACCGGTCGTATGCGGCTTCGCCATCAATGTCAGCGCCGAGCTGGGTCCAAGGTGACAATGCTGACACCGGCTCCTGCTCAATGATCAACAAACTAGAAAAAATCAAAAAAACCACTGCAGAGAAAAAAGAAACGTTATGTAAAAATCTTTTAACCAACACGGCACTCTCACTTGTTTTCTGTACCGAGTAGTCTCCCATATGACGTTATCTGGTTCCATATTTTGTAACTATCTAACAATTGCGAAGGAACGATAATAGAAACGGTGGATTGTTCATTTAATAATACGAGTGCCATAGTGGATGTATGCCACCACAAATCCATGTGCACAAAAACTTCCAATCCGGAATCGCTGATGTGATGAAAGACATCGCTAAAACAGGGTTTTGGCCCACCACACTTGTTTCTAAGCCAAGCCCACCCCCATACCTTCATTGGCATCGGATGGAAGCCCATGGCTACGTCATGGAAGGAACCACATGGATTTTGGATGGTGAAACCGGACAACAATTAACAGTTGAACCAGGAGACAAACTTGTCATCCCTCCAGGCGCTCTCCATATCGAAGGAGAAGCAGAAACAGACGTCACCTATATAGTCGCAATCCCTACAACGCAATCACTCATCAAAGCATTTGAGTTAATGCCCGCCGACCATCCAGACCGGCCTTTGCAATAAAACTCAATGACATGGTTTCAACATTTTCAAACTGGTCCGGACTTATAACCAGCTCGCCGGAAACCATCCAGTCCATCTCAAACCTTGAAGAAGCCAAAAAAGCGATCACCTACGCTGAACACAACGGACTCACTATCCGAACCATGGGATCAACTCATTCCCATTCACCTATTCTCCACAATGACGGAGGGGTGATCCTTACCACCGATAATCTCACCGGACCCATAACCATTGACGAAAAAAACAGCACGGCGACGATACCGGCAGGAATGAAATTATCTGTAGCGACCCAAGAACTTTGGGATCAAGGGTTCTCATTAATCAACCAGGGAGATGTAGACGTCCAATCCATAGCCGGACTGGTCGCTACCGGCGTGCACGGAACTGGAATAACGCACCCATCGATAAGCTCCCAAGTAGCAGACGTATCAATCCTGACAGCGGAGAACAAACTCATCCAAGCAGCACAAACCCATGAAATATTAGAAGCAGCCCGCCTAAACCTCGGAGTACTCGGCATCGTCATGGAAATAACACTTACTGTTGTCCCTAGTTTTTACTTACATGAACATCATTGGGCAGAAACTTCCGAATCTATTACAGGAAAAGTTGACAAACTCGTCACAGAAAACGACCACTTTGAGTTCTTCTGGAACCCGATCAACGACATGGCATACGCCAAAACATTAAACCCACACGAAGGCCCTTCAGATACGCTTCCTCAAACAAAAGGGCAGTACATTGACAAAGCGCACAAGGTATTTCCATCAGAACGAGCAGAGAAGCACACAGAAATGGAATACTCGATCCCATTTGAATCAGGATTAGATTGCTTCCAAAATATAAGGACATTAATACAGAGCGGAAATCATGACATTAAATGGCCAGTAGAATACCGAACCGTCGCCGCAGACACCGGATGGATAAGCCCTGCAAGGGACAGAAAAACAGTCACGATTTCAATCCACCAAAGCACTACCGAACCCCATGAACCTTTCTTCAGAGAAGCTGAAGAAATCTTCTTAACATACGCTGGCAGACCCCACTGGGGGAAACGCCATTACCTCAATAGAGAACAAATCACATCCATATACGATGACGGTTGGAAAAAATTTTGGGCAATTCAACAAAAAATAGACCCAATGGGATTATTCGTTAATGACTACATGCAGAACCTACGCCCTGAGTAAACGTTTCCCATTCAGGGATGACATGAAGCGAAGAAAAGGCTAACGTTTCCACTGTCCATAACCGGAGGTCCATATGATTCCAAACCTTATCAACCAATTCCGTATCGATGGAAAGATAGCTGTTATCACAGGAGCGAGCAGAGGCATCGGGGAGGGCATAGCGATAGGTCTCGCTGATGCCGGAGCGACAGTAATAATTACCGCTAGAGACCAAGAACGACTTGAAGGCGTAGCCAACACGATAAGCGAACGCGGCGGTAAATGCAGCGTCATCGTAGGAGACATAACCGATGAGGCCACCATTGATAAACTCGTCTCTCACGCAATGCAAAACCACGGACAATTAGATATTTGGGTCAGTAACGCAGGGACCTCAGACCATCCAGGGTCTTTCACTTTTAAAGATTTCCCCTCATGGCATTGGGATCAACAAATAGCGTTAAATCTTCGACCACATTTCATCGCTGCAAAGGCATGCTCTGAAGTAATGCAACCAGGGTCATCTATTATCGGGATTTCCTCTATCGCCGGCATGCGTCCAGCTGTTCGTTTCGCAGCATACGGAGCAGCGAAAGCAGGAATGAATAATTTCACAGAAACACTATCGATTGAACTCGCACCCAAAGGAATACGAGCAAACGCTGTTTCCCCCGGTCAAGTACCAACAGAAGCAACTACCAGAGTCGGCGGGATACCCCCGGAACAATTTGAAAAACTTGGCAGTCAAATCCCTTTACAACGCGTCGGAACACCCATGGATATAGCAGCAGCTGTCCTCTATCTGGTTTCTGACGCTGGAAGTTGGGTAACTGGGCAGAACCTTGTCGTAGCTGGAGGAGTAACGTAACCCTTCAACGAAGTTTCGACCGAATCGAATCCAACCAACTTTGAGCTTTATCCAAAGCATCATTTGATTCCTGCCGGACCTCTTCAGCTTGTTCCCCAGCAGCCGGATAAGAACCAAGGAACTTCACTCGCACATCTTTTGCTTGTAATGTCTTCAAACAATCAGCCATCATTGAATCAGCTATATGCCCTTCCAAATCCAAGAAAAAACAGTAATTACCTAAAGCTTCCCGAGTGGGACGTGATTCAAGCTTTGTCAGATTGATAGACCGGGCTGCAAATTCCTGAAGTATCGCAAGTAAAGAACCTGGCTTATCAGATTGTTGAAACACCACGATACTGGTCTTATCATGCCCAGTAGGGGCAGGGATCCCATCTCTAGCTATGAGAACAAAACGTGTCTGATTTCCGGAATGATCTTCAATGCCTTCAGCAACTATCTCCAATCCGTATTTTTCTGCGGCGAGACTTGTTCCAACAGCAGCAACGTTATCGCTGGAAACAGCAGCAAGCATTTGTGCAGCGTGCGCTGTTGAATTAGCGGCTTCAAGTTCCGCTTCCGGCAACCTATTCCGGAGAAAAGAACGAACCTGAGCGAGGGCATGCGGATATGAAATAACTTTTTCCACATCGTCAAGTGACGTTCCCTTCTTCACTAGAAGATTCATCGTTATTGGAATAACAACTTCACGTTGGATCATCAATTCGCTATCAAAAGCTAAAGTATCTTGCACAACGTTGACAGTTCCCTCTATGGCGTTCTCAATAGCGCAAAACCCGAAATCAACTTTTCCCGTAGCTGTATTATGTAAAACATCTGAATGGCTACGGAACAAAACATGTTCAGATTCAGCTAAGTCGCTTTGAGTTAACAAAGCAGATTCCGTAAAAGTTCCCTCAGGGCCGAGGTAACCAACTTTTAATGATTTAAGTTCATCCACATCTGAAGGATAGGGCAGGAAGAACAAAACACACCGGTAATTTCGAAGAGAAACCCCGAAACGGCAACCAACACGCCTAAAGTTCTCCCATGACTGAAGATCAATTATATTTCCGCCAACTCCTCTCCGGAAGAGACGTCGGAGCAGAAAACCAAATCGCCCGCCAAATGGTCAATTTCATGTATGTCATTGGAGACCGCTCAACAGGGGAAGCTATCGTCATTGACCCAGCGTATGACCCGCAGGGACTCGTTGACATAGTCGAAGAAGACGGTATGAAACTCACCGGGGTACTAGCCACCCACTACCACCCAGACCACATCGGGGGAGACATGATGGGATTCAGTATCTCAGGAATAACCGACCTTCTAGAACTCACATCAATACCCATACATGTACAAAAAGAAGAAGCAGAACTCGTTGATAAAGTCACCGGAGTGGGCCAAGAGAATCTAGTCACCCACGAAAGCGGCGACAAAATCAACGTTGGTTCAATAGAAATTGAACTCATCCACACACCTGGACATACTCCAGGAAGCCAATGCTTTCTCGTTGAGAACAGGCTCGTAGCAGGAGACACTCTTTTCCTTGATGGATGCGGAAGGACCGACCTTCCCGGTGGAGACCCAAGACAAATGTATGAAAGCCTCACCAAACGACTATCAAAAGTCCCTGACGACGCCACACTATTCCCCGGCCATCTCTACTCTCCTAAACCTTCTCAATCAATGGGAGAAACCCGACAACACAATTACGTGTTCACCCCGAATTCGCCAGAACAATGGATGGCGATGTTTGGCGGATGAAAACTTTCATCGCCTAGTAATCAAGAAGTACCAGCATGGAAACAATTGAACTAAACCCCGAGATGAAAAAATTTGTTACCGAACGCCACCTAGCGTCGTTAACTATTGTTACCCCAGAAGGAAGACCTCACGTAACACCAGTTGGATTCACTTGGGATTCAGATAGCCAACTAGTTCGTGTTATTACATGGGCTGGAAGTTTCAAAACAAAAACCTTAGACCGTTCAGAAACACCACTTAAAGCAGCTATTAGTCAAGTTGACGGAGGTAGGTGGATCACCTTAGAAGGAACCGCTGTTGTCACGGCAGATAAAAATAGGTGTGCTGAGGGAACAAAACGTTATTCAACTAGATACTCCAAACCCAAAGACAGAGGATCTGACAGAAGAGTGATTGAGATAAGTGTTGAACGTGTGATGGGAAGGGCATAAACCAGACAATGAACGAAGCGGCAACTGATTTGCCAAGAATAAAGGCACAAGCGGTAACCTCAATGACACTCGCGCGAGTGGCGGAATTGGCAGACGCGCAGGCTTCAGGTGCCTGTGTCCTTCGGGATGTGAGGGTTCAAATCCCTCCTCGCGCACACGAAAATCCTAAAAACACTGACTAGAAAAAATGTACAAATGGCGAAAGAACACATATAGAGAATGAGATATTTAAAATTAGTACTCGGAACAGCGACACTCGGTTTCTCACTTTTTCTAACTTTTACTAACACAGCGCACGCACAAACAGAGGAAAATCAAACAGTATCTTCGGTGAGTGAATTACCGCAAGGCCCTGATTTCAATGGAGATGGATACGACGACCTTGTAATAGCAGCAACAGGAGAACGGTTCGGTGATGGGATTGCTACAGGAGCTGTCACTATTTTGTTCGGGGGCCCAGATCAACGATTCTCAGATAGTTTACTACTACACCAAGGCCTAGTCACTGTCGAAGGCAATAACGAACCCTATGACAGATTCGGTTCAAGAACCATACATGGCGACTTCAACGGAGATGGACTAGATGACCTTATTATCAGCGCCCCCTACAAGGATGTAGATGGGAAAAAAGATGTTGGCATGATTTGGCTATTAGAAGGAATTGAAGGGGGGATGGGGATTATAACAATCGCGAATTCTTTTGATTTAACCATGTTCATCGACCCTACCCTCATCAACGAATCCGACAATTGGGGAGAAATGCTCGCTGTCGGAGATTTCAATGGTGACCAATTCGATGACCTTGTCGTAAGCGCCCCCAATAGCGACTGGCGAAATAGAACAGATGTTGGAACAATCGTAATTCTGCATGGGAGCGAAAATGGTTTAGATAACTCTGAAGCAAAAATATTTACTCAAATGACACCAGGAGTTCCAGATGCCAGCGAAGTTAATGACCGCTGGGGATCAGCACTAACCGCAGGAGATTTCAATAATGACGGCTTTGATGATTTAGGGATCGGCTCCCCAGGCGAAAATTATGGCTTTCTCACATTCGTTGGCGCCTTAACCATTATGTACGGGGGGGAAGAAGGGTTAAGTAGCCAAGGTGCTCAAAGATTTCACCAAAATTCACCAAATGTCCCTGACAGAAACGAAGAAAATGATCAATGGGGAACCATTCTTACCTCTGGCGACTTCAATCAAGATTCAATAGATGACCTTATTATCGGAACGCCGAATGAAAGCAGCGGATCAAAGCAAATGACAGGATCTGTAACAGTTATGTACGGTTCATTAGACGGGATAACTCCAAAAAAGTCGAAACGGCTTCATCAAGGAAGTTTCAACATTCAAGATAACAGTGAAGAATTTGACCGCTGGGGGTCAGTCCTGACCACCGGTGATTTCAACGGAGATTCACGTCTAGATCTAGCAATAGGAACCCCAGCCGAAAGCACAGAAACGCTTTACCAGTCAGGAGCGGTCACTATTCTCTATGGAAATACCATTGGACTGAGAGGCAGAGGATCCACCACATTTCACCAGGACCATCAGGCACTGGCATTAAATGCTCAAAATGCCGACCATTGGGGGGGTTCTCTCGGTGCTCTTGACCTGAATGGAGATGGCATATCCGAACTTATCGTCGGAGCGAGCGGTAAATCTATCGGCACTCAATTCGATTCCGGAATGGTTTCTCTTTTCTGGGGCACTGAACAAGGGATTCTCCCAGAGTTCAGTAAATACATTGATCAAGATACATACGGTGTCCCCGATGAAAATAAAAGCACTGACTTCTGGGGACGTCTAGGGACGACTGCTGACTTAACACTAGAGCGACCCGCTGTGGGATTAACGACCCTAGCGGGTGTAAACGTCGTTGTACTCGTAGAGTTTCCAAACACCGGAAACAACATAGCTTCCTACATAGTGCGCACTCCCTGCGGACGAGCAGTTCGCGTCTACAGTGGAACGCCTGCCAATGACATACAGATAGTAATAGACCCAGGTCATGGCGGCGTTGACGGCGGGGCAGGATACTACGGCTTACGTGAACATTCAGTCAATCTCTCAGTCGCTGAGGCATTACAAGAAGAACTTACAGCACGAGGAATAAATAGTTTCCTTACCAGAACCAGCACCTATCACATTCCTCTATCATCTCGAGGACTAATCGCAGACCACCTGCAAGCCAAAGCGATGATTTCCATACATCACAACGCCCCTTACATTGCCCAGTCATCGCATCCAGGGACAGAAGCATTCGTTCAAACCAATTCGGTTAATTCAGCCCGTCTAGGAACCCTTGTTTATGAATCCGTATATGAAGCATTAGATCAATTCTCTTGGATTCCTTGGACAAGTCAATACGATGCAGGCGTCATCAGAGTCTTAAACAATAGAGGAACAGACACTTATGGAATGATGTCACGACCTAAGACACCGACAACACTGGTTGAACTTACCTACCTTGCGAACATTCACGAAGCGAACCTCATAAAATCAGCCCAATACCTCCCAGCTGTCACTACTGCCCTCGCAGATGCAGCCGAAGATTACCTTAATCAACCATTTGAAGGAGAATTCCCAACCACGACTAGGAACTTTACAGCTGCCGATGCCCCTGGTTACAACGTTTGTAAGGACCCTGAATTAGGGATACCTCTCATCTTTGATTTCGACCCCGAAGATATCGCACGAGGACTAAACATAAAAGAATAAAGACAACCTGCCAGTACAGTAAGAGTGTGGTTCTCAAAAAAATCGAACAACAACTAGAAAAACTTGTAGATGGCACATTCACGCGAGCCTTTCCAAGTTCAATAAAACCGGTGGAACTAGGAAAGAGAATCCAAAGAGAAGCAGAAGCGAACACAACCATAGGGGTTCAAGGACAGATCCTAATCCCTAACAAATACACAATTTACTTATCACCCGAAGATCTAGAGCAACTCCAACCAACTCTGAAATCCACCCAACGTGAACTTGAATCAACGATCCGCCATTATGCCGCAGATGACAATTGCCATTTCCAAGGAACGCTAAATGTAGAAATCTTTCCCAAATCCTCCATAAAAACCGGGGCATTAGAAATACATAGCGCTTTCCAAGAGAACCCAAAAGGAATCCCACCTGGTTCCCTAGTTAGCGAAAATGGTGAACGCATTATAATCAATGAAGAAACCTTGCGCTTTGGTCGTTCCAACGAATCAACAATACAACTAGTAGATGCAGAAGTGAGCAGAAACCATGCCGAGATAAGGCTACTCGATGCATCATTTTTCTTAATAGATTTACAATCAACCAACGGAACTTTCGTTAATGGTCTTAAAGTCAACAAACACGCACTCTTGAACTTTGATCAAATAAAAATCGGCTCTACCTTTTACACATTCCAAACAAGCTAACAGGGAGGTCTTATGCCTGACCAGACTGTTCTTTATGAACAAGAAAACCATGTGGTAACTATCACATACAACAGACCAGAGAGCCACAACGCTATTAATGGTCAAATGCGAAAAGAGTTAAACGAAGCATGGACACAATTCAGTGAAGATGAAAATGCTTGGGTAGCAATCATTACAGGTAGCGGGAAAACATTTTGCGCTGGAGCTGACTTAAAAGATTCGGTAGGAAGCACAGGAGATTTCAGAGGAACTTTCTGGGAAAAGCCAACAATAAATAGTTTCGAAAGCGGAAAAGAAATCTTCAAACCCGTTATAGCGGCTGTAAATGGTCCATGCGTTGGGTATGGGTTAACCGCAGTAACGTTTTGCGATTTCGTAATTGCCAGCGAAACAGCGACCTTTAGCTACCCAGAGGTCCGTATAGGAATCCCAACCATCGTCGGGGCGATCCGCCTTCCAAAAAAACTCAACTGGGCTGATGCAATGGAACTCCTCCTAATCGGAGAACCAATTTCAGCCAACCGAGCAAAAGAAATGGGACTGGTTTGGAAAGTATGCAGCGGAGATCAATTGCTATCAACTGCTAAAGGTTTAGCAGAGAAACTATGCAACTCAGCTCCATTAGCGGCAAGAGCGACAAAAGAAGTAGCTATACGAACGCAGAACATGGGGTGGATAGAATCAGTCAGATTCGGAGAAACCATGCGAATAGTAGCCAACCAAACAGAAGATGCTACAGAAGGCAAGGCCGCCTTCAGAGAAAAGAGAGAACCCAGATGGCGGGGACACTAACAACTAACAACAAACAACAAACGAAAATCAATGATTGACCAACTCGATGACGTTGTAGGAATAATCCTTTTAATCTCAGTATGTATTTTTTTCAGTTCCGTCACGTTATCCATACGGTCCAAAAACCTGAAACTGATAAAGAAAGAAAGCACTAGAACTTCCCGAAAAGAACTAGAGCCAGTAATGCTCCAAATACATCAATCAGCAGATATTTCCGAAACCACGCACCTACTCAATGAAGATTTACTCATTGGTAGAGCGAGCGAATCCCATATCCGCATAACCGACTCCTATACGTCCAACATCCATGCGAGAATCTATAAGGAAAAGAATCTAACGTTCGTTGAGGACTTACATTCCACAAATGGAACATTTGTAAATAAGAACAGGATCACCAGACCCCAGGTTCTTAAATGCGGCGACACGATTCAGATAGGTGAAATCACAATGGAGATTAAATGAAGGAAGAAAGATCTTTTCATCAAACCTCACAATCTCATTCGGTTTTTTCATGGGGAGCATCAACACATGTTGGGAACGTCAGAACCCAGAATCAGGACTACTTCGGGATAAGTGATCAAATAATAACTGTCGCTGATGGAATGGGAGGTCACAACGGAGGAGAGATAGCATCCGAAACTGCTATTAAAGAACTTCTACAAAAACAAAAAATCTTGCAAAGTAAAGAATTAGCTGAACAGGTAACGAATGCTAATGAAGCGGTACATAATCGGGCGCAAGAAAACCCGACCCTTTACGGAATGGGAACAACACTATGTGCAATAGCACAATTAACAGACCTTCCAACAGTTCCCAAACTAGGAATAATAAATGTCGGCGATTCAAGAATCTACGTTCTCGCTGGGGGACAATTACGGCAAATATCCCAAGACCACAGTCTTGTGGAAACAATGCATCGCGAAGGAAAAATAACAAAAATTCAAGCCCAAAACCATCCACAACGAAACGTAATAACACGATCAATCGGCACTCATAAAGACGTAGAAGTTGATTGCTGGGAATTAACCGCCAGAGTAGGAGATAGATACCTGCTATGCACCGACGGCCTAACAAACGAAGTTCTCGACTCAACAATCCACAATATTCTTCACACAATCACAGACCCGCAAAAAGCATCCGAAGCCCTTATACAGAACGCAATTGAAGCAGAGGGATTAGATAACGTAACAGCGGTAGTTGTTGACATCAAGGAAGGAAATGATCAATCTACCCCTTTAGAAATCCCTACCAACCCGACAACCTACACAAATTCATCCTTTCTCTCAACACCTCAAAAGAAAAAAGAACCAACATTATCATTCAAACAAGCAACACTTGGTTTGGAAAAGGTAGTTACCTCTCCTTCTAGAATCGCTAAACTTTTTCTCACAGCAACATTCATTGTTATCGCCGTTGGAAGTTTGATCGGGCATTACGCCCGAGAAGGATTCTTTATAACATTTGAATCCCAAGACGACGCCAAAGTCGCAGAATCACAAGTCGTGATTTACAAAGGAACACAGGGAGGGGTTCTCTGGTTCGAACCTACAGTAGAGAAAAGAACAGCGTTATTAGGACTTGACCTCAACGAAAAAGAAATAAACGAAATCGATGCAGGGATTCCCTTTGACACACTCAATCAAGCACAAACATACATTGATGAGATTATAAATAAAGGCAAAGCAACGAAAGCCACGGGTTGAATCCCATTCGATGAAACCACATCAACGCAACGCTGAAGCAAGACTTCTACTGATCAGTTCCATCATCATCGTATCCGCATACGTTTTAGCAAGTTTAGGAAGATACTCGTCACCCCCCCCTAATATTATTCCTTTCCTAGGAATAATCGTCCTGCTCTTTCTGGCCGCGCACATGGCGATGAGAAAATACGCTCCACATGCCAACCCCACCCTTCTTCCACTAGCCGGGGTTCTAAACGGATTAGGGTACGTCATAATCGCACGCCTCCAAGAAGACCTCGCCGGCCTTCAAGCGTCATGGACATTCATTAGTGTCATTGCTTTCATAACTGTTTTGGCTACGAAACCGGCTGTGAATCAATACCAAAGGTACAAATACTCTCTTCTTCTGTTAGGAGTCTTTCTCCTCATTCTTCCCTTATTCCCAGTGATAGGAAGAGAAATAAACGGATCAAGAATCTGGGTCTCCATAGGTCCTATGAACTTCCAACCAGGCGAATTTGCAAAAATTGCATTAGCTCTTTTCTTCGCCGGGTACCTTGTTGAGAGAAGAGAAATATTATCGATAACAAGTTCAAAAATTTTCGGAATATCAATCCCTGAACCACGTGCTCTCGGACCATTAGTGTTTGCATGGCTCATTTCATTAGTTGTAATGGTTATGGAAAAGGATTTAGGTTCCTCCCTCCTTTTCTTCATACTTTTTGTAGCTCTTCTTTGGGTGGCGACCCAAAGAAACTTGTATCTCCTTATCAGCACAGTGCTATTCACCGGAGGCGCTTTTTTTGCCTGGAACCAGTTTGCCCACGTACACAAAAGAGTAGATATTTGGTTGCATCCATTCAACGACCCATCCGGAGATGGCTTCCAACTTGTGCAAAGTTCATTTGCTCTAGCCGAAGGAGGGTTAACGGGAACGGGACTTGGTTTAGGGAACCCTGAAAGAATCCCAGCCGTAGAAACTGACTTCATCTTTTCAGCAATTGGAGAAGAACTTGGGCTACTAGGAACATCTTCTATCCTTATCGCATTCATTCTTGTTATCTGTAGTGGTTTCCAAATCGCTCTTAACGCACAGAAACCATTCGAGAAACTCCTAGCGGCGGGACTTACCACGCTTCTCGGATTCCAATCCTTTATTATCATCGCTGGAGTTGTTAGAGTCCTCCCTCTCACCGGCGTAACTCTTCCATTTGTTAGCTACGGCGGAAGTTCCCTTCTTTCAAACTGGGTCATACTCGCCATACTGCTTCGAATATCCAATGAAACTAACCAGCATGCGAAAAACCGAGTAACGACATGAATAAGAACGTCCGAACTCTTGCCATTGTGACAATCCTCTGCTTTGTCACACTATTTGTTCAATTAACACGATTACATCTCATCCAGAGAGAAGAACTACAAGAGAACCCTTATAACACCAGATCAATCGTTCAGGAATTTAGTGAAGAAAGAGGAGTGATAGAAACAACAGACGGATTCATAATCGCTGAATCACAAGAGGTCCAAAATGAACTGGAATACCAACGCCACTACCCTTATGAAGACTTGTACGCCCACATCTCTGGCTATTTCTCTTTTCTTTACGGATCCGATGGTTTAGAGCGTTCATATAATAATTATCTTTCCGCAACCGATACAGAAACTCCTCTGAGAATTGCCACAACCTTAAACCATTCCATCCAACAAAAAGCTAGAGAAGCATTAGGGGAAAGAAATGGCTCTGTTGTTGTATTAGACCCTAGAACAGGGGAGATACTCGCTCTTTGGAGCTACCCTTCCTATGACCCTAACCCCATTAGCTCAGCAAATTTAGACACAGTGAGAGACACGTGGGAAGAGTTATCGAAAATCCCAACATTAAACGACCCTAGGCTTGCGAGAACATACCGCGAAATCTACTTTCCAGGGTCAACGTTTAAGATCGTCACAGCAGCAGCAGCTCTTCTGTCAGGGAAAGCAACACTAACCGAACCTGAATTTGAGAACCGGTCCGAGTACGTCCCCCCATTAACCGAAGTTCCTTTACAGAATTATGGTGGAGGAACCTGCGGCGGCAACCTTCTAGAAGGGCTGCGTGTTTCATGCAACACAACTTTCGCAGAACTAGCCGCTGAACTAGTAGGAGCTGAAACGATGATTACAACAGCTGGTCTTTTCGGATTCAATCAGGAGCTTCCAATTGACCTTCCCCTTCCTGTTCTTTCAGTTTTCCCACCAGATTTTGGGGAAGCCATCGGTGAAACCACTGCATTTTCTGTGCCAATAGTTGAGAACACCCCGGGATTAGCTCAATCAGGGATCGGACAATTTGATGTTAAAGCGACTCCCTTACAAATGGCGTTGGTAGCTGCAGCTGTAGCTAATGATGGCGTAATCATGGAACCGTACGTAGTTAAATCAGTGAAAACGCAGGCAGGCGAACTTGTAAGAGAGAATCAGCCAGCAGTTTGGAAAAGTGCTCTCCCTACAGGAATTGCAAGATCATTAAAAATGGCGATGATACATGTAGCGGAAAATGGAACAGCGACAAGAATGCAAATTAACGGAGCGGAAATTGGTGGCAAAACAGGAACAGCTCAAGTAGACGCAAACCGGCCTGATGACACTCACGGCTGGGTCATCGGTTTTGCTGGACCACCGGACGGAGAGCCAACAGTCGCTATAGCTGTCATCGTTGAGTCTGTCCCAGGTCAAGGTCAATTTACTGGTGGTTCAGATGCCGCCCCGATTGCTCAATTAGTTCTTCAGGAAACTCTCCGTGTTCAAGGGCACCTTGAATGAAAGACAACGCAGAGATGACATTTTCGTTACTGGTTCAAAGGGTGAACATATTCCACCCCAGATCGCTATTAAACTCTTGACCTATGTCCGAACAAGGGTCAATTGTCTTTGGTGGCAGATACGAACTTAAAAAACGCCTAGCCCGTGGCGGGATGGCCGAGGTTTTCCTAGCGGAAGATCAACTACTTGGGCGCCCCGTAGCCGTAAAGGTTCTATTTCCTGAATTTGCAGCCGACCCAAGTTTCGTTGAGCGGTTCAGACGTGAAGCTCAAGCAGCGGCGAATCTCAGCCATCCCAATATCGTCGGCGTATATGACTGGGGAAGAGAACAAAGCACTTATTACATAGTCATGGAATATGTGGAAGGGCGAAGCCTCTCACAAGTCATTAGGAAAGAAGGCCCACTACCAGCACCACGAGTTGCAGAAATAGCTGAAGGGATAGCATCAGCCCTTGGATTCGCACACAAAGGCGATGTTGTCCATAGAGACATGAAATCAGGAAACGTTATCATTTCCGAAAGTGGTCAAGTTAAAGTAGCTGATTTTGGGATAGCTACAGCAATATCGGGTAACGCAGAAGCGAACCTGACGCAAACAGGTGCCGTTATGGGAACCGCTACTTACTTCTCACCAGAACAAGCCCAAGGTTTAACAGTTGATGGCCGAAGCGACCTTTATTCTCTGGGGGTTGTCATGTATGAAATGCTTACAGGCGTACCACCCTTTACAGGAGATAGCTCTATCTCCATTGCTTACAAACATGTGCAGGAACAACCTGAACTTATCTCTGAGAAACGACCGGGAGTTCCCGAAGCCCTACAAGCAATAACAGCAAAATTGATGAACAAAGAACCAGAAAAACGGTACTCTTTAGCAGCTGACCTACAAAGAGATCTTCAACGTTTCCTTTCTGGACGGCTAACTCTTGACCCTGACCTCATAGAACAAACAACTGAAAGTATTTCAGGAACCTCAACTGACATGGATACTACGCTTGTGAATCCAGTATCCGCGTCAAAAGAAACAGTGGACCCTCTGCACTCTGGAGGACCTCCTTACCCACCTCAATATTATGAAACATATGATCGCCATGACCGAAGAATCTGGCTTTGGGGAATTCTTACACTTGGATTATTAGGAGCACTCGTAGCATTAATCATTTTGCTTGTGAATTTTGTAAACAACACAACAAATTCTGACTCTTCACAAGCACAACCCGTTGAAATTCAACCCCAATCCCCGACCGGAATAATAGTCCCTCTTGTCCTAGACCTTGATAGGGCACAAGCGATCGAACTTCTTCAATCAAGAGGTTTCGTCATCGGAAGAATAACGACCGAAGTTCGTGACGATATCCCATCAGATAGAGTTTTGAGTCAGGACCCGCCCCAAGGCACTGAATTAGAGCCGGGTGAAACCATTAACATCATCGTCAGTGTCAGCCCAGAGTCAATTTCCTTACCGATTGTTGTTGGATTAACACAAGAAGAAGCGCTCAATAAGTTAACTAACGAAGGTTTCATAAATATTGAAATAAATAAATTAAAAACCAATGAATACGATGTAGGGGTTGTCGCAGAACAGAAACCTGAAGCGAATTCCCGCCTTGAACCTAGTGGAGTAATCACACTTGAGATTGCTGATGGTCGGATAAGCGACATCATCCCCAACCTTGCTGGGCAAACTCTAAGCACTGCCGTAGAGGAATTAGAAGGGAAAGGATGGAACACATCCATTGAAGAAATTGAAAGTGAAACCATAGAAGAGGGAAGAGTTGTTGGTACCAACCCTCCTAGCGGAACAGATCATGACCTTGAAGAAGCTGTGGTGATCCAAATCTCCAATGGACCAGCCACTGTAGAGATTCCATCTGTCATTGGAGAAAGCCCAGCTATTGCCGCTGGAATTCTTGCAGGTAGCGGGTTCATGGTGGCCCCCCAAGAAGAATGCCCCGTTGAGCCGGAAGACCCGAATGTGGGTGCTGTCGTATCCCAAGAGCCAGCAGCTGGGGAATCAGTAGAAGCAGGAGCAACCATCACAATCTGCGTAGGTGTAGCTTTAGAACCAACGCCTGAACCAGAGCCAACGCCTGAACCAGAACCAACGCCTGAACCAGAACCTACACCTGAACCAACCCCTGAACCTGAACCAACTCCAACACCTGACGAATAACTACAACAGGCTCAAGAGAAGAAATTTTCCAGAAGTAAATGACCTTTATCTGTCAAAATTGATTCAGGATGAAATTGAACACCTTCGATCCGGAATTCTTTATGACGCAATCCCATGATGAGCCCATCTTCGGACTCGGCGGTCACTTCAAGAGAATCAGGGAGAGTTTCACGGTCAACGATCAGTGAGTGATAACGAGTAGCTTGAAAAGTTTTAGGCAATCCGCTAAATATTCCTTCACCATTATGAGAGATATAAGATGTCTTTCCATGCATGACATGGGGGGAGCGAATAATCCCTCCTCCAAAAGATTGCCCTATACATTGCAAACCTAAACACACCCCAAAAATTGGTATCTGACCTTTAAATTGTTCAATTAATGCAAGAGACAAACCTGCATCATTGGGGGTCCCTGGGCCTGGACTGATCAGAATCCAATCAGGGTTAATATCATTTACCTGATCAATATCGATCTTGTCATTGCGGAAAACAACTGGTTCAATTCCGAGCTCCCCTAAGTATTGGACAAGAATATAAACAAAAGAATCATAATTATCAATAACAAGGACGCGCGAACCCACGACTTGGAGGGTAGTGGACTAATAGGAAATCCACTAGTAAATATCATTCTTTGCCTTTGTCTTCTATCATTAACCACATGGGCAAACCTCCAAAAGAACGAATGGAAAGCAAAAGAATCACTGCAAAGGGAACTCGGCCAGATAATCTTCCACCGGCAGGAGCAACATCTATGGGATACACCCCATCGAAACGTATCAGTTCCCGATGGGTCGCTCCAATGATGTTTGGGCTGCTAGGTGCCGGAACAGCAATGATCATAGTGAATTATGTAGATCTTTTACCCGGTGGTACGAGCAATTGGTACCTTCTAGGCGGGTTAGGTCTTGTGCTCGCAGGAATTATCACCGCAACACAACTCCACTGAAACTAACACTCAATGTTGGTTTGAAATGACTAAAAGTGATTAATTACATCACTGTAATTTATCCCCAAAGTTTCTCACACCCTGTGGATAACTAACATTTTCCCCTTATGAAACATCATTAACATAAACAACAACATCCACAGCCTTTCATGAAAACAGTGAAAGACCCTTGTTTAGTCAGCTTCGCGGACGAGATCCATTTCTGACATGCAATGCCTTGGAGGATCAGGGTCTTCATCTGTTGCCGCAGTCATCCGCACCTCACTCCCACACGTTGAACAACGAAAATTTAGCTTCACTTTTCGCAATTCACCAGCAGGGGGAGGTTCCGGCAAAGGAGTAGCTAATAACCGGAAAATGCTGAAACCTAATCGAAGAATCACGTAACCAGCTACAACAGCAATGACAATACTAATAAAAGTCCCGAACATTCTTCCATGGTAGGGGAACCCATGAGTTGACACCATAATCAAAAAATGGGAATACGTGATTAATTAAAGTAAATAGGATTTTCTCAAAACCGTGTGGCAATCTCTACAAGAACCATTTTAAACATACGTTAAGGAAATACATGGAAATTGAACTACCGCTACTCATCATAAGAATCGCACTTGGACTAACACTTGCGGCACACGGATATAACAAGTTCTTCAAAGGCGGAAAAATCGAAGGGACTGGCCAGTGGTTTGACAGTATGGGGATGAGACCAGGTAAAGCACATGCATTATTAGCAGCCTGTGGAGAGGTAGGTTCAGGAATTTTCCTAGCCGCCGGCTTTCTCACCTCATTCGCAGCTTTAGGTTTCGTAGGTTTAATGACCGTGGCTTACTGGACAGTCCACAGTAACAATGGCTTCATGATCATAAACGAAGGTTGGGAATATGTTTTCATACTCGCTATAGGAGCTGTAACGGTCGCGATGATAGGACCGGGAGAGTGGTCAATAGATCATGGAATAGGTTGGGCTTGTGAACTTGACGGTTACACAGGCCTCATTATTTCAGCTGGAGGAGGACTGGTAGCAGCTATAACCTTGCTTGGCATCTTCTATCGGCCCCCGCAACAAGAAAAAAATAATTAGGAACTACCTTCTTTTTTCTTCACGCATATCAAAAACAACTTTAATAGCGCCAAGCGATCCTGCTTCAGCGGCATGTCGAATCGCATCCTTATAACGATCAAGCGTGTATGACGCACTAACGAGTTTCCCTAATTGTTTTCTTCTAACAAGATCAAACGCAAGGGCATAGCTACTAGTTACCTTTCCGTCGCTAAGAAGCTCGGTCCCATATGTGTATGAACCAACAATCTCCAATTCGCGATGCCACAGTGCAGTCAGATCAACTTTGGTAACACCTGGCATTCCCATCATCACCACTCGACCCCGAGGACGCGTAATAGATAGAGATGTACCTATTGAACCAGCATTTCCGACAGCATCAATAGTTACGTCTGCTCCACCAGATAAAGAGTTTCCTATCATTTTACAACCAGTTACTTTCCGAACGGAACGCTTCAACTCTTTTGGCTCAACGACCAGATCCGCACCTAACTCCTTAGCAAGAGACTTCTGGAGCGGATATTTAGCGGAAACAATTATGGTTTCAACATCAGTTAACTCCCGCAAAGCCGCAGTAGCACAAAGACCCATAGTTCCAGCTCCCTGAACAACCACAACATCACCAGATTCAATCTTTGCTTTTAAAGCTGTGTGCACGCCAACAGCGGCAGGTTCAAGAATTACTGCCCCCTCATCAGAAATATCGGAAGGAACCTCATGCAACTGTGAAGAATGCGCAACCAATTGCGTACTCCAACCCCCACCTGTATCGCAGCAATACCCAACCTGTATACCGTCTCCAATCGGTCCATTGAGTAAATAACCATAATCATTTCCATCTCCTGGGCAAGCACCTTCAAATGGAGGGTCTTCGCCCCTGCTTTCAGCACCAAGAACAGGTTCAAGAACTACCCTTGTGCCATCCTCAAGTTGACCAAACACTTCATGACCAGGAACAAACGGAAACGAAACTAAAGGCTCAAAATAACGGCTAGATCTGCCATCTACCGTGGCTAAATCACTGCCACAGATACCAGACAATAACGGAAACACCCTCTCCCACCCATCACCAGGTATTTCTGGCGGGTCTATATCCTTCAACCGAAGAGGACCCACTTGTGAGCCAAACCCTGGAGATAAACGAGACCCAATTGCCGCAACCGCATATTTCAATTCTTTACGTTCGAAAACTAAAGCTTTCACAGACACAACAATAGAGCCTTAAAACGAATTTCGGTAAAGAAAGCATCTATCTTCCCGCTAAAAGCAAAATAATCTTCACCAAAGCACAAAGAATCCAGCGAGTAACTATCAATAAGAAAAAACCATGAAATTCCATTAGGTCTTGGTCTGTGCCAATCTAAAGAGATACATCACAGGAGACAGAAATGACAGATTTCATGAATCACACAGGTGTCGCCCTCGTAATAGGCGGATCAGGTGGAATAGGTTCAGCGATTTGCCGTTTACTATCCAGCCGAGGAAGCAATATAGCATTTACTTTCAACAAGAATCTTGACAAAGCTAAAGCCTTACAGGAAGAAATCAAAGAACAGAAGAAGCTTTGCATAGCCGAATCCATTAACCTGACCGATGAATCTCAGGTTGACCAATTTACTGAATCTCTCCTTGACCAAGGAGGAATTCACACTTTCATATACGCTGCTGGTCCCACCGTTCCCCAACTACATTTGTCAAAGATAAACCCCGCTCAATTCAGCGAGCACTTACATCAAGAAGTGAACTCCTTTTTCGTCACGGTATCTTCCGCCCTCCCACAGTTACGTGACCAAAGCGGAAGCATTACCGCAGTTACAACAGCGGCTACAAACAAATATGTAATAAAAGACGGCTTATCAGCTAGTCCCAAAGCAGCGGTTGAAATGCTGATACAAGGACTAGCGAAAGAAGAAGGGAGATACGGGATAAGAGCGAATGCCGTGGGACCTGGAATGCTTAACGATGGGATGGCAGAAAATCTTATGGAGAGAGGGGATTACAGTCAGAAAGACTTAGATGTCGCAACAGCGAATATACCCCTTAAACATTACGGAAATGCATCCGACATCGCTGAAGCAGTATGTTTCCTTGCGTCACCAAGAGCGAACTACATCAGTGGACAGATTTTAAACGTTGACGGAGGATACACAGCGTAAGGTTAGAAAAGTAAATTAGTTCTTTTTGATTTCTAAAGATTCCCCAAAAACCTCTTGCAACTGATGTTTCAAATCTTCAGTAAAAGCTTTACGAACAGAAGTAGGAACCCGCCCCCCGTCATGATTCTTCAACTCCATTGGTTCTCCAACAACGATTCGTACTCGAACACGTCGAGGGGTTTTTCCCCCTGGAGGTAAAGCATGTTCTGTCCCTCCGATACCCACAGGAATTACTTTCGCTCCAGTCCTCGCAGCTAGAAAAGCCGCTCCGTCAAACACGTCACCCACAACATCACCTATTTGCCGAGTTCCTTCAGGAAAAACAATGATTGAAGCCCCTTCCTCCAACAGAGATTGAGCAGCTTTCAAAGCATCACGATCTGCAGCACCGCGATTTACCGGCACGCCCCCAAGTGCAGACATAATCCATGCAACTGGTTTAGATGAAAATAGTGACTCTTTCGCCAAAGCGTGGATCATTCTTGGAGTCTGGACTACAAGCAATGGAGCATCAAGATTCGACCGGTGAACTGGAGCAAGAATCACTGGTCCTGGGATCTCTAAATGATGTGCTCCGCTTCCTTCAACACGGAAAAAAGGGTAAAGAAAAACACGGATTCCATACCAAACCATTTTCCTAAAGAAACGCCCCCAAAATGAAGCAGCAATTTTAAGCGCCCGTCTCTGCCGTTCCCCTAATTCTGATGACGAAGTAGACATTTTCTCCTCCAGTCTGGAGAATTTATATCAATCAAAGGTTGCGTGAGGTTTATTTTCTTTCACACCGGTTGATGTAACACGAATAAATTCTGCCTTTTCCCAGAACTCAGGAATCGTTCTCGCATTGCTGTAACTCATTCCACTTTTTAAACCCGCTACCAGTTGAGCAATGAGTTTCGATACCTCTCCCTTATAGGGGACAACTCCCTCAACCCCTTCAGGTGCGCGTTGCTCAAAATATTCATCATCAATTAACTCTCCGGTGCGAATAGCTCTAGCTTCTATAGCTTCGAAACTAGCCATACCCCGAACACGTTTAACGAGACCTTTCGGTGAAGATTCAACTTCTCCGGGACTTTCTTTGGTTCCTGCAAACATGGAACCAATCATTACCGTGTCGGCACCAGCAGCTATAGCTTTAGCCATATCACCAGACGTGGTGATCCCCCCATCAGCAATAATCGGGACAGGCACCGTACTTGCGGAAAGAATAGCTGTTAACTGTGGAACTCCAACGCCGGCAACCAAGCGTGTTGTACAAACCCCGCCCGGCCCCACTCCAACTTTTATTGCATCAGCGCCTGCTTCATATAGATCTTCAGCACCGGCTTGAGTAGCAACATTTCCTGCGATCACATCCGTATCAGGGAATGAATCCTTAAGTTCTTTCAACGCATCAATTGCATGCTCAGCGTGACCGTGAGCTATGTCCAAAACCAGTACATCAACTCCAGATTCAATCAGCGCTTTACTTCGGATTATTGCATCATGGTCAGTTCCTATGGCTGCTCCGACGATGAATTGAGCATTTTCATGTTTCACGTTTTCTACCATTTGTGATTGAGCTTCAACGGTCATGAATCGATGGAGAATCCCTACTCCACCTAATCGTGACAAAGCTAATGCCATTTCCTGTTCACAAACAGTATCCATGTTCGCTGCAAGAATCGGTAGGTCAATGAGTATATTCTTCGTCAAATTCGTCTGTAAAGACACATCTTGTCTACTTCTGATTGATGACCGTCTGGGGACAAGAAGGACATCGTCAAAAGTCAGACCCGTTTCTAATCTTTCAGAAGATTTTTTTCCAAGAGTCATATGCTCTCTCCGGCTTTAATTCATTACCGATAAGAAGGGTATCGTAGGAAACGGGTATCGCCTAATAGTCTGTGAACCTCCTGAATGAAAAAGTAGGAAATCCGACGGGATTGAGGCATCCTAAAAATAACTAGAGGTTGATATGAATAAAGAAAATGACGGACCGTTCTACGAAGACATGGAACCTGGAATGGTCTTCCCTTCTCCACCTCCTATAGTCGTAGATTCAGGAATGGCTTCAACGTACCAATCCATAGTTGGTGAGGCATTACCTTTAGTACTAGATTCACAAATAAGTAAGGCCGTCACTGGCATGTCCAATAGGATGCTTAGCCCAGGGCTACTACTTCACCTTTCAATTGGTGCAAGTACTGTAGCTACCAAAAAAGTCATAGCTAATCTCTTCTACAGAGATGTCCGTATACTCCGACCGGTTTATCACGGAGAAACACTTCTCACAACTACCGAAGTTGTTGCTATGCAAGATAGCAAACCGAAAGAAAATCGACCCCACCGCGGGAAAGTGCTTCTAAAAATTACGACAAGGGCCAACAACGAACCGATCCTTGAATACTACCGATGCCCGCTTGTAAGACTGAGGGGGGATACATTACCTGGCTATAACGGAGATTTAGGAGAAACCCATCAATTGAACCTTGAAACCTTTAAGCAAAAAAGTTATGAGAATTGGGATTTGACTCTTCTAGATAACAGAAAAAAAGAAAGAAATAGGGAAGTTATTCGAGACCCTTTGAAAGATGTAGTAAACCAAGCACTTGGATTAGTTCGCCTAACTCAAAATGTTGCTGCGGTTCACCGAGATTCGACCGCTTCACCATACCCTCAACGTCTAGTCTACGGAGGGCACACAGTCGCACTCGCTCAAGCTTCTCTCAGCAGAGTATTTCCAAACACAGCCACTGTTCTTGGATGGCACATGTGCGACCATACAGGCCCAGTTTTTGAAGGTGACCTGCTTTCATTTGAACACAGAATTCTAGATGAAAACCAATTTGGAAGTGGAAACATAACTGCGATTAGATCTCAAGTTTACGTTCATAGAGAAAATGAGGAACCCAAAGAAGTCCTTGATTGGGTCCCAGTTACCTTAACGAGATAAAAAAGAATTAATATGACAGACCCTCTTCACCCCTTTCATTTAGATAACAAAGTAGCTATCGTTACCGGAGCTTCAAGCGGTATCGGAGCTCAAACAGCGAAACTATTCAGTTCAGTAGGCGCAACTGTGGTCGCTGCCGCCCGAAGACTTGACCGACTAGAAGAACTTGCCGAACAGGTCCCCAATATCATCCCGATTCAATGCGATGTTACAAGCGACGAAGACTGCGAAAACCTAGTTAAATCAACACTCGAACAATGCAAGAAAGTAGATATTCTCATTAACAATGCTGGGATAAGTGACCCTATTGCAGCTCTTGACGAAGAACTATCTGAATTCCGCCGAGTTCTACAAATTGATCTCATTTCCTGCTTCTACCTTTCCCAGCTTTGCGCACGAAACATGAAGGAACAAGAGAAAGGAGGGGCAATAGTAAATGTTGCCTCCGTACACGGATTTGTGGGGTCAGCTCCGAATAACCAACCAGGTTACAGCGCAGCGAAAGGTGGATTGGTAAACCTCACTAGAGAACTCGCACTTGAATGGGCTCGATACAACATCCGCGTGAACGCTATCGCCCCAGGGTATGTAGCGACTGAACTTACCGACGAAATGATTGCTGGAGAAAACGGTAGGAAATGGATTGAACGGAACACCCCGATGCGTCGTCCAGGTAATGTAGAAGAACTAGATGGAGCTATGCTGCTGCTTGCCTCAGATGCAGGTAGTTACATCACTGGTGAAACAATAGCCGTTGATGGTGGCTGGCTCGCAAGATAAGAGACACACTTACTAGTACTGCTTTCCAAGTTTTAACTAGTCGCCTACCTTGGAGATAATCAACAAGACTAAGAAGGTTAAATGAAAGCAGCAGTCGTTACCCAACCTGACCAACCTCTGGTCATCCAAGACATCGACATTGAAGAACCACGCGCAACGGAAGTGCTCGTCCGAATACATCATTGCGGAATCTGCCACAGCGACCTTTCAATACTTGATTTAGGAGGAGCAGGGCAACTACCAGTTATTCTCGGTCATGAAGCTGCGGGCGTTATTGAAACAATAGGTTCAGATGTCACTTCAGTTACCCCAGGTGACAAGGTGCTACTAACACCACTAGCGCCATGCGGACAGTGTTACTGGTGCTCAAGGGCGGAACCTACTGGATGCCCTGATGCTCAAAGTTTCACTAGTGGTTTACGACCAGATGGCACGTCGCCTTTCTCACAAGAAGGAACATGCGTACACAGAGGATTAGGGGTGGCTGGTTTTTCAGAAATGACAATCGTTCCAGAATCAGGTGTCGTGAAGCTAGATCCTGACACCCCACTAGACATAGCTTGCGTAATTGGTTGCGCCGTTCAAACAGGAGTAGGAGCTGTTCTCAATAGTGCCAAAGTAGAAGTAGGTGCAACCATCCTTGTAACCGGTCTAGGGGGGATAGGTATTTCAATTGTGCAAGGAGCCAGAATAGCTGGAGCTGGAAAAATTATTGTTTCTGATCCAGTTCCTGAACGAAGAGAAGCAGCATTTCATTTCGGAGCTACTCATTCGATCAACCCCCAAGAAGATGATGTAGTTACTAAAGTTCTTCAAGAAACTAAATCAATAGGCGTAGATTATGCTTTTGAAGCAGCTGGTGTTGCTTCACTGGTAGATACCTGCATAAACGCTTCACGTATAGGAGGAACAACAATCATCGTAGGAGCAGATGTCTCTTTGTCAACAGTTCCCATCCTTCCAGTAATGATCGCGACTACAGGTAAGAAAATCATCGGCTCTCTTCTTGGAGACTGTCACCCGCAACGAGATATCCCCAAATTTGTGAATTTATGGAAATCAGGCCAACTAGACCTTGAAGCCATGATCAGCCACAGAGTCAAACTTGAAGAAATCAACTCGGGATTTGATAACGTTCGCGAAACAAACGGAATTAGAACAGTTGTGGAGGTAGCCAGCTAATGCCTTACGACGCTATTCATTCAATGGACCTAACCGGCAAAGTCGCAATCGTTACCGGAGGTAGTAGAGGAATAGGGAAAGCAATATCAAAATGCTTCGCCGAGAACGGAGCAAAAGTAATAGTCACAAGCCGGAAATTAGATAATTGCGAAAAAATAGCTAAAGAAATAATTGAATTAGGTGGTTCTGCACATGCAGTAGCGGCACATATGGGAGACCTATCTGATATAGAGAACCTAGTAAAGGAAACAATTTCAGCATTTGGCTCAATAGACATAATCGTTAACAATGCTGCTAACCCGTTGATGAAAGGAATCGGAAACATAACTGAGGAAGCCTGGTCTAAAGCACTAAACACGAACCTTCGCGGACCAGTTTTTCTTGTTCAAGAAGCACTTCCGTATCTTGAAAAAAGCTCTGAAAGTTCGGTAATAAATATTCTCAGCAATGCCGCATACATGTATGCACCTCATCATTTGTTGTACCCCGTTGCAAAGGCTGGCCTAGAAGCGGCTACGCGTTCAATGGCAGCCCAGTTAGCTTCCAAAGGCATACGAGTGAACGCATTAGTTCCAGGAACCGTTGATACTGATATGGTTCGAGCAATGCCAGAATCTTTTCAAAAAACGTCAGCGAAAGCATCACTTCTTCAAAGAGCAGCTGAACCCGAAGAAATAACTGCTATGGCTTTGCTCCTTGCCTCACCAGCAGGAAGCTTCATGACCGGTCATACGTACTTTGTAGATGGCGGTCAAAGCTACAGGTAAATGCAAAAACCATTAGAGAACAGATAGTTTGAATCCCGCTCTTCTTTGAAACTGCTAGCACCAACTAAAGATCTTCGGTGATATTAACCGGTCACTCTCTTGTATATTTCTTCAGCGACTTCATCTAATGATTTCCCATCAGTTAGAACCTGTTCAAATTTTTCGTAATGGGTATTTCGTTTATCCAGCAATGATTTCATCGTGGCCACTTTGTCCTCAGACTGAAGCAACGGGCGAACAGACTCTCCCTCTCCTTTATCTAAACGACTAATGATTTCATCCAGACTCGCTTTTAAACAGAAAACCCGTCCAGAAGATGAGAGGTAATTAGCGTTTTCGATATTTATCATTAAACCCCCTCCGGTAGCGACAACCGTATTTGAAAGGCTTGAAACTTGTTTAGCTATTTTCCCTTCACAATCCCTGAAAAACTGCTCTCCTTTATTAAGGAAAATTTCCCCAATCAAACCATGTTGTTTCTCTATCTCTTCATCAGTGTCCAAAAAATCCATTTGTAACATTTCTGACAGCTTCCGCCCTACCGAACTTTTCCCCGTCCCCATAAATCCAGTTAGGACAATATTTTCCCTCACGATTATCTCGTTCCTGTCGCTAAACCCAGTTTAGGCTTTCCCCACGATGTCATCACGAACTTTAAAAGCAGCCTTTGGTTGCAGTAGAGCCAATTTCAATTTCAGGCTAAGTTAATAATATGATCACTGGTCTCCATCATGTAGCTATTTCAGTTCCCGATCTGGAAAAAGCTGTTGACTTCTACCACGAAACATTAGGTTTTGAAAAAACCTTTGACAGCAAGTGGGAAGGAGATAGACCCAAATCGGATCGGGTGATTGGTTTAAGCCAAACCCATGCAAAAGTGCAAATGTTAAACGCAGGTAATGCTTTTATTGAACTTTGGGAATACCAGCAACCATCACCGCTCCCACAAGATGATAAGTATTCCCCTGCAGATCATGGAATCGCCCACATCGCTCTTCAGGTAACCAATATTGAAGAAGAATACGAACGACTACGTGAAGCGGGAATGACTTTTCACGCCCCGCCAGTAGATCTTGGAAATTCTTTCGCTATCTACGGGAGAGATCCATTCGGAAACATTGTTGAGCTATACGAAGTAAGCGGCGAACGTTCAATTTAAGGGAAATCAAGCCTTTATAAAGCTAAGAGTTAATTTTTTTGTCCAGTATTGGAATATAGGCAATCTTTTTCTCTTAAATTCGGTACCCTCAGTGGCGGAAGGTTGCCAGAGCGGACGAATGGGGCGGCCTCGAAAGCCGTTGTGGCGCTTAGCGTCACCGTGGGTTCGAATCCCACACCTTCCGCCAATTTTTATTTATTCGCTCGTGTCCGTTTTAAAACCGGCTCAGCGAGACCAAGTGCGGTATCTGCGAACCGAAGAACTTTCCCTGCCGCCCCAGATGTGGAGTTATCCACCAGATTACCCATTACCTGCAACGTTATGTTAGCCATCAATTCATTAGCGACAGCGACGCGAAGACCTGATCGCAAAATAAGAGGATGCCCTATGAGAAAAGAAAAACGACGACCTGTTCTAAGAAAACCATCAAACCGGTCTCCAATAATCTCATCGTACCTTTCAGGAGCTGTCTCCGGGTCTTCTAAAAACAAGTCAGATACAAGCATCCCTGATTCGAGACTGTAATCAATACCCTCTCCGTTCATTGGGTTAATAAGACCGGCAGCATCACCGACCGCAGCCCAGCCGGGCCCATGACGCTTTTGCGATGTCATAGGAAGCCGCCATGCACGAGGTTTCTCAAGATAAGGTCCCACTTCCCACTCATCTGCGATTAGGTCCCGATAGAGGTCACAAAGCGTGTTCAGGTTTAGTTTCTTAAACCCTTTCATCGTAGAGAGAGCTCCTACCCCAAGATTCACAGTTCCGTTTCCTGTTGGAAACATCCATCCATAACCGGGGATAGGTGTTCCATTGCCATCACGCATTGCGAGCGAAGCCTCCAAATACCGGTCAGCGTGTCGTGGACTTTCAACGTATGTTCGTATGGCAACCCCATACGGTTCTCCCGCTTTTCGTTCTGTCCCTAACATGCGGGCAACTTCTCCAGGGGCTCCAGAAGCAGCAACGACTAAATCAGCAGTCCACGTATCTACCCCCGAAGACACACCAATGACTCTTTTCTCTTTAAAAACAGGGAGCACCTTTGAGTTATAGAAAATTTCAGCTCCCGCTTTGGAAGCGGTTTCGAGTAGATGAGCATCAAGTTCCCTACGAGTCCAAACCGCTCCGAATGGTGGGAAATTACCCCCACTAGGCCACTCCAATTCCCTACGGGCTTTTCCGGCGATCATTCTTAAACCATCTATTTTATGAACCCCTTCAAAATTGATCTGGAGTTTTTGTAAAGCGCCAATAGCTCTAGGGGTTAAACCATCACCACAAACTTTGTCCCTACCCGAAGAAGCTCTTTCAAAGATAGCCACCGAAGCCCCACCTCTGGCAGCTTGAATAGCGGTGGCAGCCCCTGCGGGACCTCCGCCAATAACGGCAATGTCAAAATGGTTCACGAACTCCAGCGTGCCTAATGATGAAAGAGAATGCGTACTTTTAAAGAAATTTTTTTAAGTAGCTAAATGCGCTTACTGTCAAAAAAATCAGCGACCATATTTCCACATTCCTCCTGAAGTATCCTCCCAGTCACTGAGAATTCATGGTTCAAACGCGGGTCGTTGCCCAACTGGTAAAGACTGCCTAGAGCACCGCTTTTAAGATCTTCAGCACCGAAAATAACCTGACCCACTCGGGCACTAAGAGCAGCTCCGGCGCACATAGGGCATGGTTCAAGAGTGCTAACCAAAATGGCGCCATCCAGACGGGACGAACCCACGGCCGCTGCAGCATCACGAAGAGCGAGAACTTCAGCATGGGCAGTGGGGTCATCTAAAAGTTCACGTTCGTTATGACGAGCAGACAATACCTTTCCATCTAAAACCACAAGTGCCCCAACTGGCACGTCATCATGCTCTAATGCTTTCCCAGCTTCCAGAATAGCTAAGCCCATTAATTCTTCATCGGTCACTCTTCGCCTCCTTCTAGATAAAGTCCGTTCTCTTCAACATGTGCGGTCAATGACTGGAAAAACCATTTCCCGCCTTGTTTCACGTACTGGTCCTCATACCGTCCGATAACCCTGTAATATCCACCATTTTTATGAGTGTAAAGCATAATGAACTTCCATGATCCTCTCGCTCGATTTCCATCAATACGAATAACCGGATTTGCCACTATATGACTTGAGCGTTTGATAAAACCCGCTGCACGAAGACCAAACATGAATTCCGAAATCTCTTTCTTTCCTGTTTGTTTACGATCGTCAGCATTTTTTGTCCCCCCAACTTGTTGCCAAGTCCCATTTTTTACAAAAAGCGCAGCGACAGCATCACCATCATGATCACTGTCGCAAGCATCACAATAAGCGGCTTTCAATTTTCTGATAGCTTCGATATCTTCAAGTTCCACGAGCCGGCTATGTGTATCTTCAGCGATCAAACCTGTAGTCACATCAACCCGATTCCTCTGCTTAGCCAATTTTCGTTCCAACCGTGAGAGGCTTTTCCTTTTTCTCCAACTACTTTTCATAACTGCATCTTAAAGAATGAATCAAACTTCGCAAACAAAGCGAAACTCTTCTACATTAAAAAGAGAAGATCGGGGGAGATAGTGGAAGTTAAAGGAACATACGACGAACGATTCTCTGGAGTCGCGGAAGCCTTACAACGAAACTTTCAAGATCCAGGAGAAATAGGGGCTTCTGTCGCCGTCATGCATGAAGGCGAACTAGTAGTTGATATTTGGGCTGGGCATACAGACCCTGAGAGAGCAAACCCTTGGGAACATGACACAATCACCAATGTCTGGTCTACAACAAAGACAATGACGGCTATCTCTGCCTTAGTTCTTGCAGATCGTGGAGAATTAGATTTCTTTAGACCAGTTGCGGATTACTGGCCTGAGTTCGGGGCAAAAGGAAAAAAGGATATCGAAGTTCGCCACATCATGTCACACACTTCAGGTCTTTCAGGTTGGGGTAAGAAAATTACGATGGAAGAGGTTTGCGACTGGGAAAAATCCACTTCCATACTCGCTGCGCAAAAACCCTGGTGGAAACCCGGAACTGCATCCGGATACCACATGTTGAACCAAGGTCATCTCGTAGGGGAGGTTGTTAGGCGAATAACAGGGGTTTCGCTTGGAACTTTTTTTGCAAAAGAAATAGCTGAGCCATTAGGAGCAGATTTCCACATCGGTTTAGATGAAAAAGATTTCCACCGAGTTTCTAATGTTGTATACCCGACAGAAGAGATAAAGGATCAACTGAAAGATCTCACAAAATCTTTAGCTAAATATCGCATCAGTGGGAAGGTAGCAATGAAAACCTTCATGAACCCAAACCCAGACGACAATTCAGCATGGACTGACTGGTGGAGAAAAGCTGAAGTTCCTGCTGCGAATGGTCATGGGAATGCCCGATCCGTCGCAACCATACAAGGGTTGATTAGCAATGGGGGAGAAATCAATGGCGTCAAATTACTTAAGCCAGAAACGATAGATCTAATCTTCCAAGAACAATCACATGGACCAGATCTGGTCCTCCTTATGCCTCTTCGTTTCGGAATTGGGTATGGGTTACCAAATGAAGAATTCCCCTTCTTGCCACAAGATGGCAAGGTCTGTTTTTGGGGAGGGTGGGGTGGATCTCTCATTGTTAACGATGTTGATCGAAAACTAACTGTGAGTTACATGATGAATAAAATGATGCAAACAGTAATGGGAGACCCTCGAGGGCTAGGGATTCTTGAGGCAGCCTATAAATCACTAGATTGATAAGTTGAGCGGAGGAGGTGGGATTCGAACCCACGGTGGGTTGCCCCACACACGCTTTCCAAGCGTGCCGATTCGGCCGCTCTCGCACTCCTCCCGATTCTCTACTTCAAAAGTATCAAACGAATACTCAGCGTAGTGAACAAAACTCTTAAAGCAAACTGTCAATAAGTTGAGTCATGTAAACGACTCAGCTTCTTTGGATGATCCTAAACTTCTTCAGCTACGCTAAAGATATATCCGTTTTTGGATGTGACGATTGGGTCCTGTGCAAATAGTACCCGTGAACCGAGTCAGGGCCGGAAGGCAGCAGCTCTCAGCGGAACTACTGTTGTGCCGCAGATAGCCTAATCGTCGCTTCCAAGAACGGGTATTTAATTTTGCGAAAGAAATCACTACAGAATCACGATTGCTTTCCCCTATGGCACATCAGCCAACTAGTATTTGATCGATGGCATATCAATCCCTGTACCGGCGATATCGCTCTGGAACTTTCAATGAGCTTGTAGGACAGAATCATGTCGTTACTGCACTCAAAAACGCAGTCACTGAGAATCGTGTTGGTCACGCCTATCTTTTCAGCGGTCCACGAGGGACAGGAAAAACAAGTACGGCAAGAATTCTCGGCAAAGCACTTAATTGCACGGATCTTCAAGCAGAAGGGGAGCCGTGTTGTTCCTGTGAATCCTGTATTTCCTTTACTGAAGGAACTTCATATGATCTGCAAGAACTCGATGCTGCATCAAACAATGGTGTTGAAGCTGTCCGAGATCTAATTTCTAAAGTTGCTCTAGGTTCGCCAGGGCGCACTAAAATATATATCCTTGACGAAGTTCATATGCTTACAGCTGGAGCAGAAAACGCTCTCCTAAAGACACTTGAAGAACCACCAAGTCATGTTGTATTTATCCTCGCTACCACCGAACCACATAAAGTCGCTCCTACTATTCGGAGTCGAACACAACATTATGAGTTTGAACTACTACCCGCCGATAAGTTAGAGAAACATGTTCGCTGGATAGCCGAAGACGCGAAGTTAGTTGTTAGCGACGAAATGGTTGAATATGTTCTTCGGGCAGGTGGAGGTTCGGCTCGGGATACTCTCTCCGCTTTAGAGCAAGTTGTTACCGCAGGAGGGATCCCAAACGATGATGATTTTCTGGGAACTATCCTCTCAGGAATTGCCCAATCTGATCCTTCATTAGTTGTGAATGGACTTAGCCAAGCAATCCGTTCCGGAAGAGATCCGAGAATAATAGGGGAGTCATTGGTTGATCGCCTTCGAGATGGTTTCTTACTTGCACTCAATGCACCAACAGAACATTTTTCTGAACATCAAAAAAATCTCGCAAACGAACTTGCGGGTATTATCAAATTAGCAACCCTGACTAGGTCGTTAGAAACAATTGGATCAGCGTTGATTGGGATGCGCCAGTCAGCGGACCCGCGTATAGACCTTGAAGTAGCGCTAATACGACTAACCCATCCTGAACTCAGTACTGAAATCGGGGCTCTTGTTGAACGGATTGAAAGGTTGGAAAGTGGGATAAAACACCCACAGCCAACCACCACACCACAACCAGACATCAAGGAGGAACCTGCTAAACAAAAAAAAGAAAAACAATCGGAAAACCAATCTGTGGGCACATCACAACCAGTAGACCAAGTCAAGAACGAAAAGATCGAAAATATTGGAATTGATCAACAACAAGTTGAACAATCATGGAGTCAAGCCAAAGAATCACTCAAAGGATTAACTAAAGCTCTCTTCAAAGAGTTAAATATTAACGTTGGAGATGATGGCACTATCTACTTAGTCGCACCGAATGAAACACACCGCCAAAAATGCGAAGACCGAATAGATGAAGCAAGAAATGCTTTAAATCAACATCTAGGACAGGAAACAGCTTTAAAGATTCTTGTTTCTGAAACAAGACCAGTAAGGAAGAAAAAACCAAAAAAAGAGACAATCCTAAATGACGAAGAAATAATAATTACGAATCTGGACGAATTGAAAGACGCACCCATGGAATCCGGAGATGAAATATCTCTTATTAACAAGAGTTTCCCCGGAGCGAAAATCGTAGAGCCGGATCAAGAATGAGTATCTACACACCCGCTGTGCAGTTGTTAATTGATGAATTAGGGAAACTCCCTGGAGTTGGACCTAAATCAGCACAGAGAATCGCATTCCACTTAGTCAAACTTCCTGAACAGGATGCTTTACGGTTAGCGAATGCAATCAACGAAGCGAAAGAGAAAGTCCGCTTTTGTGAAATCTGCTTTAACATGAGCGACACTAACCAGTGTGAGATTTGCGTAGACCAACGTAGGGACCCAGCCATTATCTGCGTTGTGGAAGAGCCCAGAGATATTGTCGCTGTTGAAAAAACGCATGAATACAGAGGGTATTACCATGTACTGCAAGGCGCTATTAACCCCATTGATGGGATCGGACCAGAACAATTAAAGATCCGTGAACTTCTCCAGCGTTTACAAGAAGGATCCATTGAAGAAGTTATTCTTTGCACTAACCCGAATATTGAAGGGGAAGCCACCGCCATGTATTTGGCGAAGCTAATAGGACCCTTGGGCATCCCGGTAACTAGAATCGCCAGTGGCCTTCCAGTCGGCGGAGATCTTGAATACGCAGATGAGCTTACATTAGGCCGTGCCATAGAAGGTCGAAGAGCGATAACTGGTAGTTAAAAACTCGGGAAAAAACCGAGGCGACTGGCGAGTGGTGAGTTCGCCAGCCACCAACGGAGGAGGGGAAATCTAATTTCCATTGCGCAGATATCCACACCCAATGGAAAAACCAAGTATGAGGATATAAATGCCTATTCTTTAAACTGTGGGTATTTAACCCACAAGATTACATTTAGGTTACATTACGACATTTGGGTTGTCAAATCAGCTAAAAACTGGGGAGAAACCCTAAAAATCATTGAATTCTCATGTTACTAGCCGTAATTTCAACGAAATAAACAGATTATTGATAAAAAGACCGCGAACTACGGGACCCTAAGGATAAGAGCATCTCCTTGACCTCCACCACCGCACAGTGCAGCAGCCCCAATTCCCCCTCCGCGCCTCTTCAGTTCATAAGCGAGAGTCAACGCCAAACGGTTTCCAGACATCCCTATTGGATGCCCCAACGCAATAGCGCCACCATTAACATTCACTATTTCATTTGAAATACCTAACTCAGAAACTGAAGCAACTGACACAGCGGCAAATGCTTCATTAATTTCAAATAGGTCTATATCGTCAATAGTAATTTCACTGCCTTCCAATGCATTAATAATTGCTCGAGATGGCTGAGTAAGAAGACTTGTATCAGGACCAGCTACCTGCCCATATGAAACAAGTTCAGCCATTGGTTCAATTCCATGACGTTTAGCGAAATTCCTGGAAACAACGATTACAGCAGAACCCCCGTCAGATATCTGACTAGCGTTACCAGCTGTGATATTTCCACTTTCTGCAAATGCGGGACGCAACTTTCCTAAACTTTCCAAATCAGTCCCTGAGCGTACCCCTTCATCAACTTCAAACACGATAGGGTCTCCTCGTCTTTGAGGAATCTCAACGCAAATAATTTCCTCACGAAGGGAACCAGACTCAATTCCAGCCACCGCTCGACGGTGAGATTCAGCTGCTACTAAATCCTGAGATCTTCGATCAATCTGGGCAGTAGCTGAATACCGTTCTGTACCTTCCCCCATCAATTCCTTTTCAAGGGCGCAATACAGACCATCATGTTGAATCACATCCAACATTTCAGCATTGCCATACTTATATCCACCACGTCCTTTAGGAACTAGATACGGAGCGTTCGTCATAGATTCCATTCCACCAGCAACAACAACTTCAGCATCTCCTGCATCCACCATCTGAGCAGCGAGATAAATCGCATTTAAACCAGACAGGCAAACCTTATTGATAGTAATAGCGGGAACAGACATCGGGATTCCAGCAGCACAGGCCGCCTGACGTGCAGTTACCTGCCCTGCGCCTGCCTGAAGAACCTGACCCATAATTACATAATCTACGACATTAGGTTCAAGACCAGCCCGTTCCAATGCACCTCTAATCGCCAATCCACCTAAATCTGAACCAGAGAAACTAGACAATGAACCGGACAATTTACCAATAGGGGTTCTCGCTCCAGCGAGAATGACTGCATCTACCATCTCAACTCCAATCAACAAAATAAACCTAGCTAGCCAATAACACATTTACACTGAAACAACAGAAAACTTTGGAGCTCGCAATGATACTTTCAGAAATTGACCATATCGCTATCGCCGTTAACGATTTAGAAGCAGCTATTTCCTACTATCAGGCAGCATTCGGGGCAACGATACATCACCGAGAAATCGTCGAAAGCGATGGAGTTGAAGAGGCACTGATAAAAGTAGCGGAAAGCTATATCCAACTCACTTCAGCGACAAATGAAGATTCACCAATAGCGAAATTCTTGGAGAAACGAGGAGAAGGCCTGCACCATATTGGTTACCGAGTAGATGATTGTGCAGCGGCCCTTCAAGCAATGATTAATGCAGGAGCACGCCCCATTGATCAAACTCCAAGACCCGGATCACGAGGGACCACAGTTGCTTTCATACATCCAAAAGGATCTTTTGGAACCCTGATAGAACTAGTTCAAGAATAGGAATAAAACCACAATAGGATTTGTGGCAAACTGCGAAAATGAACATTCACCTGATAGATGGAACATACGAACTATTCCGCTACTTTTTTGGAACACCTTCCCATATCAACGACGAAGGACGAGAAGTAGGGGCAGTAAGAGCCGTTGCCAACAGCATGCTTACCATGGTGCAACAAGGAGCAACTCATATTGGAATAGCGACGGACCATGTCATCACTTCGTTTAGAAACGAATTATATGACGGTTACAAAGACGGATCAGACCTTGACCCTGTGATACTCGGACAATTCATACTCCTCGAGGAAGTACTGGAAGCAATCGGTTTCACGGTTTTCCCAATGGTTGAATACGAAGCAGATGATGGATTAGGAGCCGCAGCTCGAGAAGCCATTAAAAACCCTCAAGTAAAGCAAGTAATTATCTGCACACCCGATAAAGATTTGGGGCAATGTCTTACACCTGACGAAAAGATAATTCAGTATGACCGAAGAAAACAAGAAAGAATCACATACGAAACAGTCATAGAAAAGTTCGGAGTATCACCAGAATCTATTCCCGACTATCTCGGTTTAGTTGGTGACACAGCGGACGGATTCCCCGGACTTAAAGGATGGGGAGCGAAATCAGCCTCTACACTCCTTGCTCATTACCAACACATAGAACAGATTCCCAATGACTGTACCGAATGGGAACCACAGGTTCGCAGCGCAGCGAAACTATCGCAAACACTCAACAACGACTACGATCTTGCCCTTCTCTTTAAACTCGTCGCAACCATTGACTACGACGCCCAAACATTTGAGACGGTCGATGAACTTGAATGGAAAGGTCCAAAAGATAATTTCTCTAAAATTCTTGAACAGATAGATGCTAAACGACTAATTGACAAGATCACAAGACTCGCACAGAGATAGTTGCGTTTGAAGTTAAACGCCTGCTCTGCTTGAATAAATCAATGGACATAAATGAAGCGGTTAACTGGGCAGAGGACTCACATCATGGCGTACTGATCACCCTTCGTAAAGATGGAAGACCACAGTCCTCAGATATTGCCTACGCAGTCATTGATGGAAAATTCTGTATTTCTGCAACAAGTAGTCGCGCAAAAACCATAAACCTCCTCAGAGATAACAGAGCAGTACTACACATCACCTCACCGAAGACATGGTCATATGTCTCCTTTGATGGGACTACAGAAGTCACAGAAACAGCGAAGAATCCCAATGATGACGTTTGTCAAGAATTAGCGAGAGTCTTCACTGTTATCCAAAAGAAAGACCACCCCGATTGGGATGAATTCAATGAAGCCATGATCAAAGATAAAAGATTGGTGATCAGATTCATTCCTGGAAACACTGTAGGGATGATTAACTAATGCACGATCTCAGCAAACACCATAAAGAGTTGGAAGAAAATGGATACACCATCGTTGAGAATCTTATTGACACGGATTTCATCGACGAATTAGTTAAAGATGTTGAACGGTTGGAATTAATGCTTGACCGGTCACCTGACAACAACAGATTTGAAGGTAACAGAACAACAAGGACATATAACCTGCTCGCTCATGGAGAAAAATGGCAACATATCCCAGTACAACCTCAAGTACTTGAACTTGTAGAAGGGGTTCTAGGAGAACAATGCCTTGTATCTTCACTGGCGTCTATCTCACTCGCTCCAGGTGAAACAGCTCAAGTTATACATGCCGATGATCAGGTGCAGCCAATCGTTAAACCCCATGTTGCAACTGTTTGCAACTCAATGTGGGCCCTTACGGACTTCACTGAAGAAAACGGGGCTACTCGAGTAGTTCCTGGCAGCCACCTCTGGCAAAACCCAGATTATTTTGGAGATCAAAGCGATATTGAAACTATTCCAGCGGAAATGCCGAAAGGTTCGGTCCTGATATGGCATGGAAGTACTTGGCATGGAGGAGGAGCTAATACGACAACAGGCCAAACCCGTATAGGTGTGGCAATGAATTACTGTGCTGGTTTCATTCGTCAACAGGAAAATCAGCACCTTGGAATACCACCAGAGATCATTAAAACTTTCAGTCCTGAATTACGGCAATTATGCGGCTTTGGCATGTATCGAGGATTAACAGGAAACATTGAGAAACACAGTCCCGCCCACCTCCTATATGGAGACCCTGAAGAAACCCAACTCTGGGACTACGACCCGATAGAACCAAAATAACCTCTAAAGAAAGAAAGAAATGTCTGAAATAACACCATTCACAATCAATATTAGCGAAGAACAACTCGTTGATTTAAGAGACAGAATTAATAACACGCGCTGGGCCGAACAGGAGTGCGTAGAAGACTGGACACAAGGCATTCCCCTCACCTATGTAAGAGAAGTCGCCGATTATTGGGCGAACCAATATGACTGGAGGGAAAGAGAAGAATACTTAAATAGCTTTGACCATTATCAGACGAATATAAATGACCTTGATATTCACTTCATTCATCAACAATCTCCTCACCCCGATGCTTATCCGTTGATCATCACTCATGGTTGGCCTGGGTCAATTGTAGAATTCCACAAAGTCATACAACCCTTGGTAGATCCAACAGCACATGGAGGTAACGCTGAAGATGCATTCCATGTAATATGCCCTTCACTTCCCGGATACGGATTCTCAGGAAAACCTTCGATCTCCGGCTGGGGTGTAGAAAAAATTGCTGAAACCTGGGATCAACTAATGGTTCGACTCGGATATGAAAACTATGGAGCACAAGGAGGTGACTGGGGGGCGGCCGTGACTACCCAGATTGGCCGGAATGTCGGCCATTGTGATGGGATCCATATCAACATGCCTATCGGTCGCCCGACACCTGAATCTTTACAAGATCCTACCGATGAAGAGAAATCAGCATTGGAAGGGCTCACGTACTATCAGGAATGGGACTCCGGCTACTCAAAGCAGCAGAGCACACGACCTCAAACATTGGGCTACGGCCTCGTAGATTCACCTGTTGGTCAGATGGCATGGATTATCGAAAAATTTTGGAGTTGGATGGATTGTGATGGACACCCTGAGAATACCCTCACCCGTGATGAACTGCTTGACAACGTCATGTTATATTGGCTCACAGCATCTGGGGCATCATCAGCCCGTCTTTACTGGGAAAGCTTTGGCAGTTTCGGAGGAGGGGAAAAAGTTGAAATCCCTACTGGAGTAGCTTCATTCCCTAAGGAAATCATCAGATCTCCAAGACGCTGGTGCGAAGAGAGTTACAACATTACGCATTGGACTACCATGCCTGAAGGTGGACATTTTGGGGCATTTGAACAACCCGAAATCTTCGTCAAAGATCTACGATTATTTTTCAAAACCATTCGCTAACTATTCTGATTTAAGGTTCTTCACAACTCCAACCATCTTCAGGGACTATGAGTTCAAGAAGGTAGTCAAAGACAACCCATGTAACGCATTCACTGTTTGTAAGAAACGCACCATGACCATCACCATCGGAAGTAATTAACACTGCATCACCTATTGATTCAACGAGGCTAGGACCCCATTCAATAGGGGTAGCAGGGTCTCCTTCCATCGCTATTACCAGCGCTGGTATATCTAAATCAGCCGCATCGACATGCAACGGATCTAACGCGATATCCAATCCAGCGCAACCTGTATCGCTTCGGAAACTTGACCCAAAATGCGGGAGTTGATCAGCTACAGCATCTACAGCATCAGCTATTTCTTCTTCCGAAGGACGTAACGGATCATCAGCACAATTAACAAGAAAAAGTACGGATTGAGAATTATCGTACGTCCCATCTTCACGTCTGCCAGACAGTTGATCTGCTAAAACTTGGTGGATTGTTCCATCAGCCTCAGTGATGATGGCATACAAACCGTTAGCTAGCTCAGGCCAACTATACGGTGAGTAGAGAGCGGAGGCGGTGCCGAAATGAAATTCTGACCGTGTGAGTTCTCTTCCCCCGTCAACGCCAAGGTTCGATCCTTTAAGTAACTCGTCAGCAATTGCGAACACTTCCTCCGCCCCTCCGAACTCATTCAACTTACAACTGGGGTCGTTATCGCAATTCTCAGCGAATCGATTCCATGCATTCTCAAAACCTAAACCCTGAACTGGACTGAACGCACTTATTTGTTCACTAGGTGCAACAGCACCATCAAGTACCATCGCTCGAACATGGTCGGAGAACAAGGAAGCGTAAACCGCGCCGATTCTAGTTCCATAGGAATACCCGAGGTATGTGATCTTTTCCTCGCCAAGGGCTACACGTATCAAGTCGATATCTCGGGCAACATTGTTGGTTCCTACATGCAGAGCAAGGTCGCCACTCAATTCAAGGCAGTCAACAGCGTAGTCACGTGCCGCAGAGAACAATTCGTTTATATCTTCACCATCTTCCACTGTCCAATCCTCGTCATCATCTGGATCATAAGGACAATTAACTTGCTCGCTTACTCCAACTCCACGAGGGTCAAAGCCAATAACATCAAATTCGGGAAACGCCCACTCCCAGGTGGATCCATATAGGTAAACAATTTCGGTCCCTGAGGCCCCAGGACCACCAAAATTCATAATTAAAGGACCGAGAGACGGGGAAATAGAAGCTGGAATTCGGACTAAACCGATTGTGGTTGTCGCCCCACCAGAATCCGAATAATCAAGAGGAACCACAAGGTCTCCGCATTCATAAATCTGGTAACAAGCCGACCAAGTAATTTCAGGGTCAACGAATGACTGTGCCGCAGGCGCAGAAGACTGAACAGAAGATGAACTTTCGTTACTTGCGGCAGAGACATCCTGATTCTCTCCGGCAACAGATTCCGACCCACTTGAACAAGCTGACACTAAGAGAAGAACCCCAAAGAAAAACAGAAGCAAAGCGTTAAATAGGCAAAACCTTTTAGAAACGTTAAACATTTTCAGAAAGTTGAAGAACCTCGACCATTTCTTCGCGACTTGGACCTAAAGGAGGATCAGGGACACGCTGATCCCGTGTTTCCCATGTTTTCATAACTTCGGAAAAAACCTCTGGTTCAGATAGAACCTTCGGGTCAGCTAATAAATTCATCATCTTCATAAAAGCCCTCCACACAGTTGCAGAGGTTCGAGTAGCAGGAATCAATCCTTCTTTTAGAATAGACCTTTTCATCTCGCTAACTTCATCTTGACCATCAGAATTTATAGCAGATCGACTGCTTCGGTCTGATTCCACAGAAGCGTTATACCAAGGCAAAATATTTTCTTCCATGCTCAAAGCGAAATGCTCTCCCTGCGAGGTTAGATCATTCGGGTGTTCCCTAATTGCTTCTCCAAGTAGGTGAGCTTGCCAGAAACCGGTAGCGCAGCCTCGACCATACAGTGGATTGGTGCAGATCAAAGCATCTCCGACCATGTGAAAACCATTGACAATCATCTTGTTAGAATCTCGCAAGGTTCGTTTCCGATTCAATAATCCGGCCATGGAATGCACTTCAGTTATAGGTTTAGCTTCTAAATCCAACCACTCAGCTGCTGCGGGAATTAAACGGACCACATTCTCAAACATTTCAGAATCCCTTACGCCCCAAAACGTCTTATCAGTATCAGAAGTTGCGAAGGTAATAGAGAAAGTATTGTTATCTCCCCAAAAAACACCGTATTTGAGATAACCGAGATCACCGGCTACCAGACGGTCACCTACAGGAAGATCCACCCCATCAGGGAGTTTATAGAACCGTGAATAATAAATAATCCCTGTATCTTCTAACTCTTCAGCAGGAACTGAAACCCCAGCTTCGGTTAACCAATTCGGTGCCATGGACCTTCGTCCATTCGCCGCTATAACACAATCAAATGCTTGGCTAGTTCCATCTTTAAAAGAAACACCAGTCACTTTAGGTATTGAAGATTCTTCGATTAGCAACCCGGAGACGCCGTTCCCTGTCTGTATTTCAACGTCCGGATTTTCAATAACGATATTTCTTAGAACCCACTCAAACGTTGTTCTTCTAGCAGCAAGCATGCGCAAATTCTTGTCTTCATCAATGAGGGTCCGATCGTCAAGAGTGTCGGGCATGTGATCGGTTAAGCAAATTTCTGTAGCACCAACGCCAAGAAGCTTCTTAAGGACTTCAGAATGGTTATCTCTTAGAAGGTTGTGAAGCCTCCCTAGAAGTGCGTGCGAATGCCTAACTTGTGGTGCGCCTCTACGGTCCCAAAAAAAAGCTTCTTCACATGTTTCCGGCATCGGAGTTTTATCTCGTTCAATTACTGTCACATGATGTCCTGCCTTGGAAAGTTCTAACGTTGCCGCCAAACCAGTAACCCCAGCTCCAATAACTCCTACTTTCACAAACACGACCTTTCAACAGTGTTAAGTCATAGTTTATGTTCGGTCGTACTCTATGAGAACTTTTAACGGTGAACGCGTCGCGTTCTTAGTGATAAATGTTGTGTCCGCTCCAGATGCAAGCCGCGGGTTTTTTATAGTTTCACACAATAATGATGACCCAATGACGGCTTCCAATCTAGCCATTTCGTATCCTAGGCAGAAATGTTTTCCTAAACCGAACCCAAGATGACCATACCTTCCCTTATCTCCATGATGCCCACTTTTTCTCTCTTTGCTTAGGTGAAGGTCATTGCGATTAATATTGAAAATTCGTGGATCCTCAAAGATAGTTTCGTCGTTATTGGCCGAAGCCAACTGAATGTACACCGTTTGGTTCGGCGGTATTGTCACATTACTGAAAGTCACCTCATTCACGGAATACCGTAACTGACCAAGAACCGGAGGGGAATGTCTCATCATTTCAGAAAATGCAGCATCAAATAATGTATTGTCAGCAAGAACTACGGCTAACTGATCCGGATTTAGAAGAAGTTGGGTCCACATGTTCGCTATCCCCTTATCAGTAGTTTCTCCACCGGCGACCAGAAGTAGGGATATAAAGGCTTGAATTTCAGTTATTGTCAAACGCTGACCCGCCGCTTCAGCATGAACGATCTTAGATATCAAGTCATTCATAGGACAGGATTGACGATCCTCAATAATAGGAGCCACATATTCGGCTAGTTGTTCATGAGCATCAATGCCGTGTCGTTGCTTCTCTGTATTAAACCGGGCTAAACCCGCCATCATGGTCGTATACCAAGTATGAAAACGATCATGGTCGCTTTGGTCCATGCCGAGCATATCTACAATGACATTCACAGGTAATCGAGTTGTAAAGGCATCTACAAGATCAACAATATTTCCCGAAGGGAAATTTTGAATTAACGCCAAGGAATTTCTTTCAATAGCTTCGCAATAAGGTTCAAACCGCTTCCCTACAAACTCCGGAGCGACTATTCGCCGGTGAACCACGTGTTCCTGACCGTCTTTGTCAAGCATCGTTGGGCCAAACACTACCCCTAAGGTGTCTCTGTATAAACGATTAGAGAAATCTTCATAATTTGCGAAAGCTTGAACACAATCCATGTACCTACTCAAAACCCATGTATTTGTTATCTCATCAAAGAAAACAGGTGCTTCATGACGCATTCGTTCCCAGAGAGGATATGGGTCAGCGACGTGTTCGGGACTATGTAACATTTCTGAAGTAATCACAGATCCAGCCATACACAAACAGTACCGCAAACAGTTTTTTCTAATCCATTCCCTTAATAAATTCCTTATTTTTTGCTAGTTTCAGTCCGAAATAAATTATTTCGAAAAATAACTATCGACTAAGTCATCGGATTGAGGTCAACCTCGCATTACCCTTACACCTGAATGGCTGATTACTCGATGCAAGACAGATTAGAAGAACTCGAACGAAGAAAGTCCGAAGCTTTACAAGCCGGACCTGAAAGAGCTGTCGAGCGACAGCATAAGAAAGGCAAACTACTCGCCCGCGAACGAATTGACTACCTACTAGACCCAGGGTCATTCCATGAACTGGACATGTTGGCTAGGCACCGAGCCCACGAAGCAGGTTTAGAAACCAGACCATACACCGATGGTGTCATAACGGGATGGGGAACCGTTGATGGAAGAAAAGTCTTTGTCTTCAGCCAGGACTTTACGGTCATGGGTGGAGCATTGGGAGAAGTTTTCGCTGAAAAGATCCATAAAGTTATGGACTTAGCTCTTTCAACAGGGGCTCCAATGATCGGTCTCAATGATGGCGCTGGAGCACGAATACAAGAAGGCGTCGTTAGCCTTGACAGCTACGGCGGTATTTTCCATAGGAACGTCCAATCCTCTGGCGTCATCCCACAAATCAGTGTCATACTCGGCCCATGTGCCGGCGGCGCAGTTTACAGCCCAGCGATGACTGATTTCATATTTATGGTTCGAGAAAAATCACACATGTTTATTACTGGACCCGACGTTGTCAAAACAGTTACCGGTGAAGAAGTCACTCTAGAAGAGCTAGGTGGAGCTGCGAGCCACGCTAGCAAATCAGGTGTTGCAACATTTGTAAATGAAAGCGAAGAAGAAGTTCTTGACGCAGTAAAAACACTTCTCACGTTTCTTCCATCAAACAACATGGAAGAACCCCCCGGCATTGAAACAACTGATGACCCAAATCGTCTATGTCCTGAACTCGCTGAGATTATGCCCGAAAGCCCCAACCTTCCCTATGACATGCGCGAAATCATCACTTCGCTACTCGACGATGGGGAATTCATGGAGTATTTCCCTTCATGGGCACAAAGCATCGTCTGCGGATTCGGGCATTTAGATGGGCGCGTCGTCGGAATCGTGGGAAATCAGCCCCTTATACTTGCTGGAGTCCTTGACATAGAATCATCATCAAAAGCCGCTCGTTTTGTACGCACATGCGACTCATTCAACATCCCCCTGCTTACCCTCGTTGACGTCCCGGGCTTTCTACCAGGCGTCGACCAAGAATACGGTGGGATAATCCGGCATGGAGCCAAATTGCTATACGCCTACTGCGAAGCAACAGTCCCTCGAATCCAAGTCATTACCAGAAAAGCATACGGCGGCGCTTACGTTGTTATGGATTCAAAATCTGTTGGTTCTGATCTTTCCTTTGCATGGCCAACAGCTGAACTCGCTGTTATGGGACCACAAGGCGCAGTGGAAATACTTCATAGGCGAGAACTTCAATCCGCAGCAGATCCGGAAGCTAAAAAAACAGAACTTGTAGATGACTACACAGAACGATTCGCTAATCCCTATATCGCTGCTGAACGCGGCTACATAGATGACGTCATAGACCCTGCCGAAACAAGAAAAAAAATAATTGCAGGTTTCTCAGCCTTGAGAACGAAACGTGAAGAACTCCCACAACGTAAACACGGCGTTATACCTCTATAACCACTATGAACTCCGAACCAGAATTCGTAACAATAACTCCCGAACCAACACCGGATGAGAGAGAAGCAATTCTCAAAGCATTCAACGAGTTATGGCCCATAGAAAAAAAGGTACCATTTTCATCCCGCTGGCGTTTCAGCGGTCGCTGGTGGGCTGAACGATCAAATCCAAGATCTGAAAACAGAAATTGGAAAGACTAACTGCCAAGCATCCACTTGAGTACACGAAATGCTTTCTTCTAACATCTGAAAGAGATACTGTCAGAATGTGAGCATTGGTAAAAAACAATACGAGAAACGGACAGTTGAACTTGTTTCAGAACTGCAAGGACATTGCCTTCTCCTCTCACCTAAAGAGAATCTACGCACCCCACTACCATCATCGGTTACATCTATTAAGGAATGGCCAAACGTATCAGTAGATGAAACTTTCAAGTCCATTCTTTCAATCAATGACCTAGCATTTTCTCAAAACCTAAACGATTTCTTGAAAGAACTCCAACAATATGCGAACAGAGAAACCCGGCTTTACTTCTGCGACCGGACAACAACCCCGAAAGGAAAAAATGGATCCGCAAGAAATGACATAACGGGCTCATTATGGGATACGAAATGGTCCGTAATCCATTGCGAACGCTTCACAACAGAAAAAAAAAGAAGCGCTCCTCAATATGCCTGTGGCATAGCAAGAATAAAAAGAGCTCATGATGGGAATTTGTAAGGGAAAATGTCACGCTAAACGCTGCCAAGGCGAGTAGCGTTTAAACCCGTGAGTCTTATCATCCAAAAATTCGGTGGAACTTCAGTTGCGGACCCAGACCGTATAAGAGAAGTCGCTGATCACGTTAGAAGAACTCGTGATCATGGCAATGACGTTGTTTTAGTTGTCAGTGCAATGGGGAAAGAAACAGACCATCTTCTACGCCTTGCTAGAGAGGTTTCTGAAACAAGACCCGCAAGAGAGATGGATATGTTAATAACTGCTGGAGAACGTAAAGCAATTGCTTTAATGTGCATGGCTTTGCATGACATGGGTGTACCTGCCGACTCATTTACTGGAAGTCAAGCTGGTTTCCTCACTGATACGAATCATCAAAATGCGAAAATTATCACAATCAACCCTCAACGCGTCCAAGAGACAATTGATGCTGGAAGGGTAGGAGTCGTTGCTGGCTCCCAAGGAGTTTCAACAGATAATAATGTGACGTTCCTTGGACGAGGAGGATCAGACACAACGGCAGTGGCGTTAGCACACGGACTAAATGCCGATGCATGCGAACTCTACACCGATGTTTCCGGAGTTTTCACAACAGATCCAAGAGTTTGTGGGAAAGCTAGGAAACTGTCTTCAATTAGTTTTGATGAACTACTTGAAATGACTGCTGTGGGTTGCCCGAAACCAGCAATGCGATCCGTTGAAGTGGCTCGCTCATACGGGGTTCGTCTACACGTTCGATCAGCATTTACTTGGGAACCAGGAACCTGGGTAGATAAGGAGGAAAATACAATGGAAAAACCAATAATTTCATCAGTTGTTCCCGACACGTCACAATCAAAAGTGACTGTCTCGGGAGTACCTGACAATCCGGGAATAGCAGCAGCTGTTTTTCGACCGTTAGCAGAACAAAATGTCAATGTAGACATGATCGTTCAGAACACTTCCGATGAGGGGGTAACAGATATTTCATTTACTCTCCCAACAGAACAATTAGAAATCGGAACACAAATTATGACTAACGTAGCTGAAACAATAGGTGCATCTGGTGTTAGTACAGATGACACCATCGGCCGTGTTTCCGTCGTTGGAGCAGGGATGGCTAGCAACCCAGGTGTGGCAGCAACTATTTTTGAAACGCTCTCAAAAGAAGGTATAAATATTGAAATGATTTCAACCTCAGCTATTCGCGTCTCCTGTGTAGTCGCTAAATCAGATGTTGAGAAGGCAACTCTCGTTCTTCACGATGCCTTTGAACTACATAAAGGGTGAATAAAAATCGACTGGAAAGAATCCGCAACATCACTTCACGCGACAAGAGTACCCTCTGGAATAATATTCTGGGGTTGGGCAGTAGACAAACCACTTAATGGTAATGATCTACGTCGATTAGCTTCATCATTTCTTGGCAATAAATGGGCGACACGCGAGTCAACACTTGAAATTATTGACTTAAACATCCCTTCCATTGGCAAGACTTCAGTAACTGGACTCCACGCTGAACCCGAAGAAATTATCCGGCTTTTAACCAAAAAACATCCAACCCAACGATGGTCTCCATCTCTCCAATGGTTACATGGAGTTGTTACGGCAACATTAGATGCCATCACAACAGGTCATGTCTTCCCCTCACTTAAACACGATGGCTTGAGGTGGCGAGCATCATGGACAGCCACACAGAATGAAACAATAGAAAATCAAATAAACAACCTTTATACGTGCCTCCCAACAGTGGTAGGTATCAATGGATTAGAAGAAGTAAACAACCTTCATGAAGAATTAGTAGATGCATGTTGTCGACGGGCTTTACGACATTCAAACTGGAAACCCAAACTCCCCCGAAACCGTAATACCTCTACACGATCTCTACGCAATACATACGCAGCCCTTTCTGACCCTTTCGGGTATTTCGTCACAGAAACAATGGCCGCAGATCATTCATTATTGGACCTCAGCTCACAACTAAGAAATTCCCGATGCCAAAACGAAACAGGTTTAGAACTTCAATGTCAAGCGAGACTAGAACCACGTGGCCCCGATGAACCTTGGGATTTAACATTTGAAACCTTTACCAAAGGAAACCCTTCAGAAATAATGAGATGGGATGAATTCTCATCAATCCAGAAACAACAACCAAAAATTACTTCAACAAAGAACCAAAAAGCTGTAACTAGATTTATTAAAGAAACAGCAGAAGCTCTTTCGGTCAACGTCCCTGGTTTAGATCAGCTACACACCCACTCAATTCAAGGAAAACTCCAACTGTCAATAGATGATGTTTCGCTCCTGCTTTTAGATGGATTGCAGGTTTGTGAAACTATCGGAGTGCCAGTTCTAGTTCCCAAAGGACTGATCCGCCAAAGACTTAAACTCGCAGCCAGAGCTACCCCAACTGAGTCCGGTGGAATCTCTGCGAACCTTGGAACCGCGATGGTAGACGTTGACTGGTCAGTAGCTTTGGGAGACCAGACCCTATCCGATGACGACCTTCAACTCCTTGCCAATTCCAAAAGCAACCTTGTTCAGATCAAGGGGCAATGGGTAAACATTGATAACAACCAAGCAGAAACTGCTTTACAAGAATTACAGAGAAGAAAAGAAGGCCAAAGTCACCTAACACCGACAGATCTTTTGAGAATAACAGCGGAGATAGATACCACGGATTCTGAACTGGAATTTGAGTCAATCTCAACTTCATCGGATCTTCTTACCGCCGATGATTGGCTATCAAATCTCATGGAAGGACTCCCTGATGACAGGTTGGTTGAAGAAACCGAACCAGACGAATTCCAAGGTGAACTTCGCCCATACCAGCGAAGAGCACTTAGTTGGCTCCAATTCTTAGGACGACTAGGGCTCGGAGGATGCCTAGCTGACGATATGGGATTAGGGAAAACCCCTACAACTCTCGCCCACATACAATCCAGAGCAACTAAATTACCGAACTTAGTGATTTGCCCACTATCAGTAGTACATAACTGGGAAGCAGAAGCGCAAACTTTCACACCAAACCTAAAGGTCCTAGTGGCTCATGGCCCTAATAGACCAACCGGTGATGAATTAATTAACCAGATTTCCTCAGTGGATATTGTTATCACAACATACGGCACGGCAACACGCGACATCAAACATCTAGCTAAGGTCCACTGGGATTTAGTTGTTTGTGATGAAGCGCAATTTATCAAAAACCACCATACGCATGCTGCAGCAGCATTTCGTCAACTAAACGCACATCAAAAAATTGCTCTAACAGGGACACCTGTTGAGAATCGACTTTCAGAATTATGGTCAATACTGGATGCGATAAATCCCGGAATGCTTGGCGGTATAAGTTGGTTCAAAGAAAAATTTGCTACACCTATTGAACAGAGAAAAGATGTTGATGCGTTAGCAGGAATGAGGAGATTGACCGATCCGTTCATTCTTAGGCGAACCAAAGACGACAAATCACTTGTCCCTGACCTTCCCGAAAAAATAGAACAAATAGTATGGTCACAACTCACACATGAACAAGCCGGTCTGTATAAAGCGGTCCTCAACGAATTTCTTTCACAAGCGGAGGAAACCGAAGGCATGAAAAGGAAAGGACTCATTCTTGCAACTTTGACAAAACTTAAGCAAATCTGTAACCACCCGGCACACTTTCTCGGAGACGGAAACAACTTTGGGGATAGGTCTGGGAAAGTAGCAAGACTGGATGAACTTATCCAAGAGATCGTAGAAACAAATCAGCGAGTGCTTGTTTTTACGCAATACCGTGTGATGGGAGATTTGCTGACCGATCATCTTGGCGACCTGATTGGAGGGAAACCCGATTTTCTCCATGGAGGAATCACGAGAGGACGAAGGCAAAAGATGATTGATCAATTTCAATCGGAGGACGGACCTCCAGTCTTACTTATTTCTTTAAAAGCTGGAGGTACAGGATTAAACCTTACTGCCGCAAATAGGGTTATTCATTTCGATAGATGGTGGAATCCAGCAGTTGAAGATCAAGCCACTGATCGAGCGTGGAGAATTGGGCAACAACGAACTGTTTTTGTTCATAAACTTGTCTGCCAAGGGACCTTAGAAGAAAAAATAAATAACCTCTTAGTGAAAAAACGAGAACTAGCTTCACAAAGCGTTGGCACTGGTGATGACTGGTTTACCAATATGGGAACAGATGAACTCCGGGAAATTTTCTCATTGAACATGTCTCAGGCGGTACAAGAATGATTCGCCCAAACAGTTCAGTAGGGGAAGCAATGATGAGACTTGTTTCTGCATATACGAATTTCAAAGATCCGTTAGGACCCGGTGTAGCCATACAAAGAAAAGGAGCTGTGAAAGATTTCTTTGTTGAACCAGGGAATGCCTCATGTGAAGTTTATGACGGACGTGATCGAGCATTTGACGTTGAGATACATGTTTCCCCTCCCTCAGAGAACATAAGACGCGCAGTTAAATCAGGTGATATAGAAAATGCCGTACCCAAAGTAGGAGAGATTCAGGTTCACCATGTTTGCCCTGAATGGGCGAATCCATGTAGGCATGAAATAGCCGCTTTTCTACAACTTGTGAAAGAAGTAGATGAAGATGAAAACACGTTACTCAAATGGCGAGGGTTAGCTACCGAGAAGAAGAAAGAAGTGGAAACCCACACGGAACATCAGTCGTTGACGGAACCAGATAAGAAGGCAACTATACGGGCTCTTCGAAAAAACCTACCAGGCCGTTTCGTCAATATCCAAGACCCGAAGGAATCCAAAAGTGTAGATACTAATCAAGAAGTAATTGATTTCCTGTCCTTCCCTAAAGAATCACCGACCGGCATTGAATATGAAAAAATCAGCGAAACTAACAAGCAAGAAAATATTGAAAGAGCAATGATGTTCAATGAATTTGACGCGAAACCAGTATTCATAGATGCGTTAGAAACCATTCAAGAGTTTTTACTTAAAAATTAAATCGAAGTTTTTCTAGACTGTTAAATACCCCACATTCAGCCCTTCTTATGAGTACGCTCAAGGTATGCATGTAGGAATAGTGGGAGCAACAGGTCAAGTCGGATCGGTGATGCGTCGAATCCTTACAGAACGAGAATTTCCTATGGAATCAATACGATTCTTCGCATCGGAGAGAAGCGCAGGAAAAACAATTGAGTTCCAAGGAGAAGAAATTGTTGTAGAAGATGCAGCTAAATCAAATTGGAACGGCTTAGATGTAGTTCTTTTTTCCGCAGGAGGAGGATTATCCAAGGAATTAGCGCCCATTGTTGCCTCTGCAGGAGCGGTGGTTATTGACAACTCCTCTGCGTGGAGAATGGATGAGGACGTTCCCCTTGTTGTACCAGAAGTTAACCCGCATGCATTACAAGAAATTCCCAAAGGAATAGTAGCGAATCCTAACTGTACGACAATGGTTGCAATGCCCGTTCTTAATCCACTTCATGTTGAAGCTGGGCTAGAGAAACTCATCGTGTCAACGTATCAAGCAACATCAGGTGCAGGTCTATCAGGGGTTCAAGAACTCAAAAACCAAGTGAAAGAAGCAGGAGATTCAGCTATGAATCTCACCCATGACGGCACCGCAATCAAATTCTCTGAAGGAACTAGCTTCATTCAACCGATCGCTTTCAATGTAATACCATTTTGTGGATCGTTAATAGATGACGAACTTGAAGAAACAAACGAAGAACGCAAGCTTAGGGATGAGAGCAGGAAAATTCTTGAAATACCTGATTTAGCAGTTTCAGCGACATGCGTGCGGGTCCCTGTTTATACAGGGCATTCATTGGCAATCTCAGCTGGTTTCGCTGCACCTCTAAGCGCAGAAAGGGTTCGGGAAATACTTAGCGGAGTACCTTCTGTCGTTCTTGAGACAGTTCCTACTCCGCTCAAAGCTGCAGGGGCCGACCCAACATACGTTGGGAGAATTAGACCTGACACCGTTTTAACAAATGGAATAAGCTTATTTCTCTCAGGGGATAATTTGCGAAAAGGAGCTGCGCTAAACGCTGTCCAGATCGCTGAATTACTTAGGGCATAAACCAGGTACAAAATCTCTTACGTTACGGCGGATTCGTCATATATCTTTTCAATGCTTCTTCGATGTCAATATCAACTTGGTTGGCTAAAGAAAATGTCCAAGCTATAACATCCCCAAATTCATGAAAGCGTTGTTCATGTGTTCCTTTGCGAATCGCTTGGGCTAATTCTCCTACTTCTTCAGCAAGCCAAGCAACAGAGGCAGAAATACCCCGTTCACGATCTCTAACCCCATACACATCCTCAATATGTCTTTGAAATTCTGAAATTTGCATAACCATCCAATCTGTATTGGTAGATAATAGAACACTAGGCTTTAAAAAATTCAAAGATGAGTATCTATAAATAATAAACTATCCCATACGCAGCGTTCTTTATTCTTACGGATACGATCGGCGTACAGACGGGTAGTGGCGCAGGTTGGTAGCGCGCCTCGTTCGGGACGAGGAGGTCGTGGGTTCAAATCCCGCCTACCCGACGAGAAAATTATAGAAGAGATTCAGCTGTCTTACGAAGGTGAAGAGCGTTCAATGGCTTAACCAACTCCGCATCAACTTTGGCCTCAGATGCAATCCAAAGATCATCTTTTCTATCAAGCAGCATCATTATTTTAGTTGGTTTCAAACGCCCAGCGGTCATTTCGTGATGAAGATCAAGGCTTGTGGCGACACCGCCCATGTTCCCAATTTGTAGGTCTAAGATTATTAGATCTGGTTCAAGTGCTAGTGCGGTTTCGCGGACATCCTCTCCGCGTCGAACTCGACTTACTGTTGTATCTTTTGTAGCAAGAGCAGCAAACGTCTTTTCAGCGATTACATCAGAACCTGTAGCAATGAGAACCTTGACCATAGAGAAACTCTACCCGTCAGAGATCCGTATCTCTATTCATTAAATGTAAAGAAAAAAT
>JASLWO010000056.1 GCA_030740795.1 Acidimicrobiales bacterium
TCATCTTTGGTGTTTAGGGACCTGAGAAAGTCTTTCCACCTTCTTTAGATTCTTGTGAATAGTATGAAACCTTCGGATCATATTTTATTCCACCCTCTTCTTCCCAGCGTCGAAGCTCGGATCTTCCGACAACAAACCAATGAACTTCATCTGGTCCATCGGCGAGGCGTAAAGTTCGCTGACCGGTGTACATATCTGCGAGTGGTGTCCATTGTGAAACTCCTGCTGCTCCATGGAATTGGATAGCTTCATCAATGATGTGGCATACACGTATCGGAACCATCGCTTTTATTGCACTTACCCAAACGCGTGCAGCTTCATTTCCTAATTCATCCATTGCTTTCGCTGCTGTCAAAACCATCCGGCGCATAGATTCGATTTCTATTCTGGCTTTGGCGATAACTTCTATGTTCTTTCCAAGGCTTGCAATTGGCTTACCAAACGCTTCTCTGGTTAATCCACGTTTAACCATTAGTTCAATAGCTCGTTCAGCAGCTCCGATTGAGCGCATGCAATGATGGATTCTTCCCGGTCCTAACCTGACTTGAGAAATCTCAAATCCTCTTCCCTCTCCGAGAAGTATATTGTCTTTGGGAACTCGGCAATCGTTGAACCGAAGGTGCATGTGACCGTGTGGTGCGTCGTCTTTTCCAAAGACGTGCATCGGTCCAAGTATCTCCACGCCTGGGTTGTCCATTGGGACAAGGATCTGTGATTGTCGTTTGTGGGGTGGTCCATCTGGATTTGTTTGGACCATGCAAATCATAATTTTGCATCGTGGGTCACCGGCTCCTGAAATGTAGAATTTTTCTCCGGTTATTACCCACTCATCTCCATCAAGAATGGCCTTGCAAGAAATGTTCTTAGCATCTGAAGAAGGAATGTCCGGTTCGGTCATTGCGTAAGCGGAACGGATTTCACCGTTAAGTAGAGGCATCAACCATTTTTCTTTTTGTTCTTCAGTTCCTATTCGTTCCAGTACTTCCATATTTCCGGTATCGGGAGCGGAACAGTTGAGGCTTTCTGAAGCTATTGGGTTCTTTCCTAGTTCCGTAGCAATGTATGCATAGTCAAGGTTCTTTAGTCCCTCTCCTGTTTCAGCGTCGGGTAGGAAAAAATTCCAAAGCCCCTGATCCTTCGCCTTGGCTTTGATTGAATCAAGAAGTTCAAGTTGCCCTTCTCCATAACCCCAGCGTTCTTCTCTGTCCACACCCAATTCATAAAATTCTTTGGTATGCGGGTCTACTTCTTCAGCGATAAATTTTTTCACTGCATCAAATAAAGGTCGGACTTCTTCCGACATTCTAAGATCAAACATTTCCGGTGTTGTTTCTAAGCCAGCCATTGTTCCTCCAATAAGAATTTACCTATTCACCTTATGTCTATCTTGACCAGAACCGCTAATAAGAAGAAGCGAATAGAAGAAAATTTAATTTCTTTATGACTTAGCGCTAGTTTCTATAGCAAACACAGAAGAATCAGAAAGTAGATAGGTATACACATGAGTAACCGTAAGAACATGATGCAGGCATTAGAAAACTGTTTCACCGAATTTGAATTTCTTATCTCAAATCTAACCAACAATGATTGGCAAACACAATCGCTTTGTCCCAATTGGAATGTCAAAGGAGTGGTTACACATCTTGCCGGCATAGAGAATCTTTTATTGGGATGGATTCCCAAGAACGCCGATGAATGGCCTCCGTTTCCCAAAATGGCTGAGTTTGAAAAAGTAGCTGACGGTCTTAGCTCAGCTGAATTGCTTGACCGTTCACTCTCTATTGTTAATGAACGGCGCCAAGAACTCAATGAAATAGGTGATGAGAAATGGGGTTTAGAATGCATGACCCCAGTAGGACCTGGCACATATGGCCGGTTTATGAATATCCGTATCTTTGATTTCTGGGTACATCAACGAGATATGGCTATTCCTCTTAATATTGAGACTATAGATTCTGGTGTTCACGCCGAAATAGCTCTTGATGAGGTGCACGGATCACTTGGATACATCGCTGGGAAAAAAATTGGTTTAGAAGATGGTATGAGCATCGCTTTTCATCTTTCTGGCTCTTTAGAAAAAGACCTTTTCGCAGTTGTGGATGGTCGTGCAAGCGTCGCTGATCACGTTGATAATCCAACAATTGAGATTAACGTCGATAGTAAAAGTTTCGTTATGCTTGCCTGTGGAAGAGTAGATCCTCAAGTTGAAATAGATGCTGGGCGTATTAGTTGGTCTGGTAACGATGAATGGGGTGAACGGGCAGCTAGAAATCTTCGTTTCACCATGTAGAGATTCTTATGGTTTTGTAGCTTTAAGTTGTGGATTTCTCTAGTGGCGATAATGTCAAATTGTGGCGTTAAGAGAAGCGAACCTCGACAAGTTAGATAACGGCGAATTTGACGTGCTTATAGTCGGAGGGGGCATTAACGGCGCTGTTTCTGCAGCGGCGCTTTCCGCTCGAGGGGCATCTGTCGCTCTTGTAGACCGCGGTGATTTCGCGGGTTTTACTAGCCAGCAATCTTCAAATCTTGTATGGGGTGGCATTAAATACCTAGAGAATTATGAAATCCCATTGGTTAGAAAGCTATGTATGAGTCGTAACCGTTTAATGCGTGCTTACCCGGCGAACGTTCAAGAGATAGGTTTTCTTGGGGTTCTAGGAGAAACGTCGCCTTTCCCTCCTTGGATAGTTGGTGTCGGAGCTTTCAGTTATTGGGGTATTGGAAATTTTAAAACTAACGCCCCTCGTCCTATGAGCGCTGAAACTATTGAACAGATCGAACCTGTTGTGAACACAGTTGGGACACTGGGCGGAATTGAATACGCTGACGCCTATTTAAAAGACAATGATGCACGGTTTGTCTTTAGCTTTATTAGATCAGCTATGGATGTTGGCGCTATCGCTGCTAATTACGTTGAGTTAGAGTCCGCTGAACGCGTCAAGGGTAAATGGTTTGCCCAGCTGCGGGACCTAGAAAGCGGATCTGAGTTATCTCTCCAAGCCAAAGTTATTATCAACGCCGCTGGGCCTTTTCTAGATGGGTTAAACCAGTCGTGGAACCTCCACACCCGTCATCAGATTGTTTACTCCAAAGGAGTTCACCTTATCGTTGATCAATTAACCCCCAATGAGAGAGTTCTTGCTTTCTTTGATGACAGTCAAAGACTTTTTTACGTCATCCCTATGGGGAATAGATCTGTAATTGGAACCACTGACACTCGGGTAAATGACCCACACACAACCGTGACTGACGAGGATCGTGATTTTCTTTTGGGACAGATCAATGACCGGTTAGATCTGAATGCTCCTCTTAAAAGCAGTGACATAATCGCTGAACGTTCAGGAGTTCGCCCTTTGGTAGTCCGTCGTCAATCAAAGAATGTGAAAGATGTTGATTGGACTGCTTTGTCGAGAAAGCATGAGGTGGAAATTGATCACGCAAAGCAAGTTGTATCAATTTTTGGTGGGAAACTTACTGACTGTCTCAATGTCGGAGAAGAAGTAGCTGATGCCGTGCAGATTCTTGGCATTCACTTAAATCCGGATCAACGCCGTTGGTATGGGGAACCGGGGAGGGAGTCTAGAAGGGCTTTCTTCCGTCAAACTAGAGGGATGCGGATAGATGATCTTCGTGACAAGCCTGGTGCTGAACCTTTATCTGAAAGGCTTTGGAGACGGTACGGAAGAAGAGCTTTTGACATGCTCGACGATATCCGTGAAGACCCTTCTATGGCTGAAGATATTCTGGGTTCATCTGATTACCTCCGTGTTGAGTTGCATAACACAGCGAGTACAGAAATGGTGGTGAAGTTAGATGACTTTCTGCGTAGGAGAAGCAAAATTTCTCTCATTACACGCGAGGAAGAAGTCCGATCATCAGAAGGCCTTCAGGAAGTGGCTGAAATTCTTTTCGGATCCTCAGCAAATCGTAAATTGGTAGAGCATTTCGGCTCTTCTATTCTCGATAATGAAAAAAACAGTTAAAGGTCTTATTCGAGGAACTCTGGTTCATCTCTTAATAGTTCTTCCCACCAGCCTTGGAATTGAAACCAACCGGCGAGTTCGTGACCTTGGTGTTCGTATCCCGATTGAGCGAGGTCTTCTGGGATTTCTATAGGAGTTCCCGCAGATTCTGCAAGAAGTTGGCTTTGGCAACTTCTTTCAAGCGCCACAAACCACCAAACTGCTGAATCTACGCTACCTCCGGCGGTGATGATTCCATGATTTTGGTGAATGAGCGCTTTTTTGTCACCTAATGCGTCCGCCATTGCTTTACCAATTTCTGTATCTACAACTGGGGAGCCGCTCCCTACCGAACAAAGCGCTACATCATTGAAGAACATTGTGTCATCTTGGGTGATCATTTTTAATGGTTTCCCCAATGCAGAGAACGTGCGTCCATACATTGAGTGGCAATGTGCAGCTGCAATGACATCAGGTCGGGCAGCGTGTAGTTGTGAATGAATTGCGAATGCGGCAGCGTTCACGGGTCGGTCCCCTACAATTACCTCTCCTGTGTGATCGATGCAGAGCAAATCAGATACTTTCATTAGTTTAAAGTTTTTTCCAAATGGATTAACCCAGAAACGATCTGGGTGTTCTGGATCTCGTACTGTTATGTGCCCAGCTACCCCCTCTGCGAGCCGTAATCTTCCTAGTACCCGTAAACCTGCTGCGAGTCTCTGTTTTCTATGTAAACGTTCCGTTTCTAAGTCCGTTATTTCTTGAGTTGAGGGATAAACAAATTCGTGGGTTGTCGTGCTTTTATCTATTTCGCTTTCACTGGTTTCGGTATCAGCCATTTCTATCTTCCTTTTCTCAGCCTTCTATACGGTAACTCAAATCTTGATGTTATGTCACTTGGGTGAACGGTATCTCTTTTCAGAAGGTATTCTCCCATCATGCGGTTTATACACGGTATGGGTTGAAAATGGGTTCAGGAATTGAATTTGATCCTTCAGTTAACCCATCTGCTATTTCGAAAGTTATTGGCCCTATTGATGACAGACTCGTTGAAATTCTTTCTGCTGAAAGGGCGAGATGGGTAGCCGTTGATGGAACTCTAGATGCTCCATTTGATGCTCTACAATCACTTATTTTTAGTGGAGGTAAAAGGATCCGCCCAGCATTCTTTCATTGGGCTCATGTTGGAGCAGGCGGTGACGGGTCTTCAGATATAGCTATTGATGCTGGGGCAGCCATTGAGATGCTCCACGCTTTTGCTTTGGCACATGATGATGTGATGGACCATTCTTCTTCTCGCCGGGGAGAACCCTCGATATGGAAACATTTCTCAGATTTGCATTATGAAAATGATTGGGCTGGCAATGCGAAAGAGTTTGGTGAAGCGGTCGCTATTCTGGTTGGGGATTTGGCACATGTAATCGCTGATAAATTAATCCGAAACGTTTCGCCTACTGTTTCCAGTATCTGGGATGAGCTTCGGCTTGAAGTAAACATTGGTCAATATTTAGATGTTTTGTCCGGCGCTAGGCGAACGTTTGATCATGCTGGCGCTCGGAGGATCCTTGAATACAAGACAGGTCGTTATTCTGTTCAACGCCCACTCCATCTTGGAGTTGCCATAGCTGGACGCCATGACGAATTTGAGGATTTCTATACGGATTTTGGTCGCCCAGTTGGGGTTGCTTTCCAACTCAGAGATGATCTTCTCGGAGTATTTGGAGATGAGGAAACGACAGGTAAACCAGTCGGTGATGACCTGCGAGAAGGAAAACCTACTTCTCTTGTTGCCGCCGCCTATGCACAAGCGAATGAACTTCAAACAAAGGTTCTTCATTTAATCGGAAATCAAGATCTAACCAGAGATGATGTGGAAAAAATCCAGCAAGTCATTATTGACACTGGAGCTGATCAGGTAATTGAATCAGAAATCAAAGAGTTGACCAATATTGCTTTACAGGAACTAGAAAGGTCATCTCTAAATGAAGAAGCTATGGATGCTCTCACAGAGTTAGCGTTATTCGTCGCCTACAGAACTTACTGATTAGATATCTAGAATTTAGCCAATTCGCTGCTATGTCATGCCACAATGGACGAGTGGTATTAAGAAAATTATCTTCTACAAACGCTTTTGTCGTAACTGACCTTGAAGGTGCCCCTTCTTTTGGCATTGTCCGAAGCGCTCCCAAAATCCTTCAAGGTGGAGCGAAGGACCTTGCACGGTCAATGACATACACTTTCGCTTCTTTTGAAATGAAAAGAGGTGGAGCTTCCGGAGGTATCAATGCAGCTGCGGAAGTAAGAGATGAGGCTATTGGGGACTTTGTTAATGAAATTCTTGATGATGTTTCTTCAGGGCATCTTGGTCTTTCAGCCGGGAAAGGTATCACTTCGGGTTCTTTACAGAACTTGTATGAAGTTGATTCCAGATCAATCTTGCGTTTCGAATTACAAGGAGAAGAAACCCTTGAAACGTATCTTGCTGCTTTAGGACCGGTTGTTTCAGCTGATCAAGTTGTAAGCCTAGATGGGAAAACAGTTGCGATCGAAGGTTTTGGTGAGCACGGACCCACAATGGTTGACCTCGTTGAAGAACGCGGTGGAAAAGTTGTTTCTATTTCTACTTCATCTGGGTCTCTAACCGATCAGTCTGGTTTAGATGCAAGTTATATAAGAAGAAAATGGGCTGAAGAAGGAATAGATTTAGTTAAAATTCTTGACGTTGAAGGAGAACCAGGTTGGAAAGTTTTCCAATCTGGAGCCGATGTCCTTTTTGCTGGTTCAAAAATGGGGGCCGTTACTCATTTAACAGCTGAAAAACTAAAGATAGAGGCGCTAGTGCCGCACCAACCTATTCCTTTCACAGCGCGGGCTCTTGCGACACTACAACGCAAAGATACTAAAGTCGTCCCTGATTTTATTGCTGTATCAGCTCCTATTTTTGCGGCTTGGCCAGAAGAAGGAGCAGGGGTTTCAGAGATAATTAAATTAGCTGAAAGTCGTATTGTTGAAGTGATACGTGAAGCTTCAAACCATGGAGATGGTTTGTTTTTAGGAGCCTGTTACCGTGCTGAGTCTTTTCTTGAAACCTGGCAGGATACTCGTTTATTTGGCCGACCGTTAGCTAGCTAACTGTAACATTTCTCCTAAACGCGCTACTGTCCTGATACTGGAACTTTGGGAGATAATATGATCACTATTACCGCAACGCTCTCTTTTAAAACAGAAGAGGACCGGAATGAAACTGTGGCGAAAACTGCTGATGTACAAGCAGCGACACGCAATGAAGAAGCTGGATGCCTTGCATATTGTTTCGCCCCCGATCCTGCAGAACCAACACATATACAGGTGTATGAATTGTGGACAGATGCTGAGAATTTAGCAGCGCATTTTGATCACCCTAATTACGCGGCGATGGTGGAAGTCCTCCATGGTTGTGAAGGGTTTTTAGCTTCAGAAAATCGTTTATACCTATCTGAAGACAAAGGTCCGGTTTATGGTCCCGATAAAAAATTTCGATTTGACGCTGTCTCTACTGTTGATGAGAACAAGAATTGATAAATGGGGAAAGTAATTGATCTCCATGCCCATGTTGTGCTTGAGGAGAGCTTCGGAGCTGCAGGAGAATATGGACCAGAACTCAGCGATCATGTAAAAGCGCAGGAGTTCCGAGTCGGAGATTATTCAATGCGTGTCCCATACCGTGGAAGTGTTTTCATGGACGCTGAGAAACGTATAGAAGCCATGGATGACTTAGGAATTGATTTGCAAGTTCTTTCCCCTAACCCATTGACCTTCTTTGGACATATAGATGCCAGTAATGCTTTCTCTTTCGCCAAATCATCTAATGATGCAATGGTTTCCCATATTGAAGCTTTCCCTGAACGCTTATTAGGTGCAGCTTCTATTCCGTTACAGAACCCAGATTATGCATGTGAAGAGCTCAGTAGAGCTGTGACCGACCTTGGGCTTGTCGCAGCGTACATAGGTACCGATTATGGATTCACACTAGACGACCCTCGACTTGATGACTTCTATCAAACGCTCGTTGATTTGGATGTTCCGCTGTTAATTCACCCAGCTACCAACAATGGAATACGTGGCGCTTTAGATAAAAGGCTTGGACGGTTTGGTCTTGATCTCATAGTTGGCTACGCGTATGAAGAGACTTTGGCTGTTGCCGCTCTTGTTCTAGGAGGAGTTTTGGATAGGCATCCAAAGTTAGATGTGTGTGTTTCCCATGGAGGTGGAGCAATTGCGTTTCTTACGCAAAGATTTGACTCAATGGCTGAGTTCCTCGGTAACGAATCAGATTTTGCGAAAGGTTTACAGTTGCTCTGGTTTGATTCCCATCTTGAAGCAGGGCCAGCACATGATCTTGTTGTCTCTACAGTGGGAGTTGACCGTATGGTTTTTGGTACGAACTTTGGCGGCTGGGACGTTCCTAAAGAAGTAACAGATTTTGACCGAAGTCTTTCAGATAACGCAATCAAATTATTGCGCCTACCATGGACTGAGGGGAAGGAGATGCGCAATGAGTGACTTGGTTATTCATAATGCAAGGGTTTTCTGCGGTGTCGATGAGGAAGTCCTTGACAATGGAACCGTATGGGTGTCAAACGGGTTAATAAAATACGCTGGGTCTTCTACTGACGTTCCCGAAATTGATTCAGGAGTGGAACGCTACGATGCTGAGGGAAAATTCGTGATGCCCGGCATGACTGAATCACACGTGCATCTTTCTTATAACAATGCTCACCCTCAACAACTCAATAATCAACCATTGCCAATAGCGATGCTTGATGCTGTTGATAATGCCCGTGTGCTTCTTGGTTCCGGATTTACTTCAGCGATTAGTTTCGGATCGGCCCAAGGTTTAGATATCCCTTTACGAGATGCTATTAATGCAGGGAGGGTTCCAGGTCCTCGCCTTGCCGCTTCTGATCGTGACCTTGGTTCCACCGGAAGTAACGCTGATGGGGCTTCTGGTGGCGATATGGCAAAGAAAATTATTGCAGATGGGCCGTGGGCTATCCGAAAGGCTGTTCGTTCTTTAGCAAAAAAACGTTGCGATATTGTCAAAATCTTTCTTGATGGAGAAGCCATTTCTGCTTACGCCCCTCCTGGTGTTCTTACTTACAGTGACGAGGAAGTTGAAGCTGCTGTTAGCGAAGCGCATATTCGGGGTATGCGAATAGTTTCACATTCGCGTTCTGCTGAATCGGTGAAACAAGCTGTCCGTCACGGGGTTGATATTATCGGTCATGCTAATTACCTAGATGATGAAGCGGTTGCGATGTTAGAAGCTGAACGGCACCGTATCTTTGTCGGGCCTGGTATTGCTTGGGAAATCGCTCTTCTGGATAAGGGAGCTCAGCTGGGTCTTCCTAGAGAAGATATGGAACGGCTCGGCTATCAACGAGAGATTGATGAAACAATCTCTTCAGTTAAACGTCTTCGTGAAAGTAAAGTTCGTGTGCTCATAGGGGGCGATTACGGGTTGAATATCACACCTCATGGGACTAACGCTAAAGATTTGGAATATTTTGTTGACCTGTTCGGTATGTCAGATGCGGAGGCATTGTTATGCGCGACTCGTGATGGTGGAGCGGCAGCGAATACAGAAGGAATGGTTGGGACCCTTGAGGAAGGAAAATACGCTGATTTAGTTGTTGTTGATGGTGATCCAACTATTGATGTTCGCGTTCTTCAAGACCATGACAACATTGTTGGGGTAATGAAGAATGGGGTTATGCATTGTGGACTGATGCAATCTAATCCTTATGTTTCTCCATTTAGTCAGTAGCGACTTTTAATTACCTTTAGCGAAACCATTTCAGTACGCATTGAGGTTGACCCCCATATCGTTTAATGCGCACATGAGTTCCATTGCCTATCTTTCAATTCTTATGTAGTTACCCTGCGCTGCTATGGTGTCACCATGATAGTTATTTCGGGTTTATTTAGGTTAGATGAAGGGGTCACTGAGGAAGTCCTTGATGCTTGTCGAGTTGTTATGAAAGCAACTCGTCCAGAAGAAGGGTGTATTGATTACGTTTTCAGTGCTGATCCTCTAGATGGTCAGATACTTCGTGTTTTTGAGATGTGGGAGGATCAGGCTTCGTTAGATAACCATTTTGAGACTCCTCACGTTGATGTTTTTCGAAAGGCCATGGGGGCTTGGACAATCTCTGAGCGCGAAATCAAAAAATTTGAAACTGACACTGTTGGTTCAATGTAAGGGATGCGGAAACAATGAATGAGTTAACAACACCTGAACTATTTGATATGGAAAACCATGTAGCGGTGATTACCGGTGGGGGTCGTGGCATTGGAGAGGGAATAGCGAAATCTTTTTCTGAACATGGAGCTTCTGTCGTGGTTGCAGCTCGGCGTACTGAAGAGATTGAACGTGTCGCTGACGAAATTCGTTCTAGTGGTGGGTCCGCTATTGCAGTCACCACAGATGTCACTGACGACGCTGCTGTTACAGGTCTAGCAGAAGCAGCTGTGAATGAATTTGGCAAGATCACAACGTGGGTGAATAATGCTGGTGGTTCGCCTCTACGTATGCCGATGACTGAACTTCCTCGAGATGAATGGGATAAAACAGTGGCGCTGAATTTGACCGCCGTGTATATCGGGTGTGTCACAGCGGCGAAATATATAACTAAAGGGTCAATTATTAATATAAGTTCTGGAGCTGGTTCCGGACCGGTCCCCGGCAGTGGTCATTACGGTGCGTCCAAGGCTGGAACAAATTCGTTAACGTGGACGCTTTCCGCTGAACTAGCTCCCGATATAAGAGTCAACGCTGTCGCTCCAGGGGCAATCCCTACTGAAGTGATGATGAAAGCGGTGAATAAGAATGAAGATCAGCTTGATGAACTGCTTAAAGAATGGAATATTCCCTTAGGACGTTTAGGGACGCCACAAGATATTGGGGCTGCCTGCGTATATTTAGCTTCTGACGCGGCGAGTTGGGTGAGCGGGGAGATCCTTCGTGTCGGTGGTGGAGCTAAAGCTAGGTAAATTAATTTCGTAAGAGCCCCTACTGCGACATTTGTTACAGAGCTAAAATTATTAACTGACTCTTTTCTCGCCTATATTATATCTCCGTGGATGTAGTACTTCTCTCAGCGATATTTGCAGTGGTGACACTTGGCAGCGCCTGTCTCCCTTTCACATTTAACACAAACGTCTCTACTCGCCAGTTGGAGAATCTCACAGCGATAGCTTCAGGATTCCTTTTGGTCTCAGCGATTCTTGTTGTGCTTCCAGAGGGTTTTCATATTGCAATAGATACTACAGACTCATTTGTTTACTCCCCGATTATGTTGGGGCTTGCAGCATTCGCCGGTTTTATTTTCATGCTTCTTCTTGAAGGGATCGGCATAGGGCATGCCATTCATGAAGAACACCATGATCATGAAGATGGACATGGACATGGACATGTCCATCATCCCCGGCAAGGACCAATACTGACACTGGGATTATCAATCCATGCTCTCGCTGATGGGGTTGCGGTCGGTGTAGCTGCCGCTGCAGGCGAAACATCTTTCACTATTTTCGTAGCGATCGGTGTTTTGGTGCATAGGATTCCAGCTGCAGTAAGTTTGGGACTTTTTTCACTTCATGAAGAAGGTGGAATCAGAAAATCCATAAGAAATATATTGGTTTTCACTGTGGCTAGTCCCTTAGCAATCATTGCTTCCTATTTCTTATTTGATGGGGCAGGGCAGGGAACATTAGCTATTGTTTTACTTTTCTCTGCGGGAACTTTCATCTATGTAGCAACCGTTGATACTTTGCCCGCAATCCATAATCCCGAAACTGGTCGCCGACTTATCTCTTTCGTCTTAATTGGGGCGATTGTCCTAGCTGGATTACTTCTCATTGGTCAACAAACTGGATGGTTTGAGCATTCCCACAGCCACGGAGATCATGAAGGACACGACGACCACGACTCTGATACCCGAGTTGTGATCGCGGGTGTGCAAACAGAACGCTGCGAAGCTCTAGCACCGGAATGCGGTTTTGGATATGACTATGTTCTTGATGCCCGCGTTGATCTATGGGAACTTAACAAAGCCGAAACCCATTGGGTTTTGAAAAAAGAGTACGAGGATACAGGAGTTCGATGTGAAGCCCTGACCGAAGCATGTGGCTGGCGGTGGTTTCCAAATACTGAGTCCTACATAGATGTTTGGGTTTTTGATTATGGTTCAATGGAATTTATTGAGAATCCGGATCTCTCTTCCATCCCTGCTGGTTTAGAACCGGGTGATCCGCCGGTTAGCCAACCCGGGAGAGAAAGTTAAAACCGTTATTGTCTAATGGTTTCAAATACTGACTTCAGTGCGTTAATGGGTTTCGCTTCTGCGTAGATAGCTGAAATAGTTGAAATAGTCTCCGCGTCTTCAATATTGTTCGAAGCTAAATGAAAGCCTATGTTTCTTTCTTCTAAGTCAGCGTTAAAGATATTAATGACCTCTGACATAGTTAAAGGGTTGGCGCTTTTTTGTTCGCGTTCTTCATGGTTTTTGAAAACGTTAGCTTTCCAAAGGACAGAAACCCGGTATTGATCAAGGGAGGCCTTGTAAATCTCTTCATCGTGATCAGTAACGACCCATTCCCCATTTCCAACTGGGTTGAGTTGAGCTGATGGAGTTACAAGAATGGTGCCTTTGTCAAATGGACCGACGGGGCCTACCTGGTGGAACATTCCATGGTTATCCCCCACAAGTGCTGTGTTCGCCATGTCTCCAACATGGTGCTGTGGGGGATTATCGGGGCCATTTGGCCAAAAATAGATTCCTCCGCCTTCTACATCGTTAAGCCACCAGATTGCAGTAGCTTGAACAATTTCGTATTCGTCAAAAAGATCTGACCATAACATGGCCCGCAGTAACCACATTGGCGTGTTTCCTCTTTCTCGTCCATGGAATCTCGGGTTGTCCGTGTGGGCAGGTCCCCCATCAACGATTGCTGCCATCATGTTTACATACACGCTATGGGGTTCGATGATTTCAGCATCATAAAATTCTTGTGCAGATTTTATGTATGTGGGATTGTTCAGGAACAGTTCCGATCCTTTAGCGGCATACACATCGTGTACCCAGTCGTTTTGGAACCACATTGGTCGAGTGCGAGAGTGCGGATCTGCCCCTGGGTTATACCATCCCCCTAAAGGTGTATATGGGGCTTCGCTTTCTAAGAGTTCTTTGACTTGTTCAACGTCATCGAACACGTTCGTGAGCAAGGTTGGGGGATCGGCGTACCTTAACAAAACCCCTCCTTTCACCTATTTGTTAAGTATTACATGAGTATCTGATGCTTGCGAGCAAAGTTGGTGGGCTTAATTTAGTTAAATGAGATCCCTTCATATTCTCCACTGTTAACCCAGTTCGTTAGATAGTTGAAGAAAGCAACTGATCCATCAGGGAATCTAGCTGTGCTAAAGAGATCTCTGTCTGTTGTTTCATGCCCTTCGTTGTTGTAGTAGCCCGGCGTACAATTTGCTAGAAACCCTCTATCTTGTATTTGTAGACGCTCAACCCAGTTCGTTTCAGCTTCAGCTGTTGGTTCAAGAGTCTCGCAACCTGTTTCTAAACAGTTACTTATCATCGCGGCGATCGCTGTTGATGTTTCGCTGAAGTTGTGGGTGACGTTAGCGACAAGGCTCCCACCCTGAGCCAGTCCGAGGATAAAGAGGTTAGGGAACCCGTGGATATTTATTCCATGAAGGCTTTTCATTCCACCGTCCCAATGTTCGTTTAGGCTTTCTGCTTCTTTCCCGTATGTTTCATAGTGAGCTGAATGCACGATGTGAACTTCGAAACCTGAAGCTAAAACGATGCAGTCCAGTTCGTAGTGCTCTCCGTTGGCCCAGATCCCTGTTTCATCGATTCGTTCAACTCCTCTCCCATCAGTGTCTATGAGATGGGTTTTAGGATTGTTGTAAGCTTGAAGGTATTCATCATGGAAGCATGGGCGTTTACATAGTTGGCGGTACCAGGGTTTCAGTGATTCAGCGACGGTTCCGTCGGTGACAATTGAGTTGACACGGGAACGTATCTCATTCATTTTTTCGTCATCTGATTCGCTAAAAGCTTCCATCCAGACATCATCGAGTTCAGCCCCGGGGTTGTCTTGAATTTTGGTGATGATTCGGTCCCGTATTCTTATAGCTATGTCGGTCCATCCATCTTTCACCAGGTCCTTGTCGGCAAAACCACCGGATTGGAGGGTTGCGAAGTTGTCTAACCATTCCTTTTGCCACCCGGTTTGTAAAGAGTTGAAATCTTCATCCGTTAGTGACCGATTGTTCCGCACGTCAATTGATGACGGAGTTCTTTGAAAAACGTAGAGATCTCCAGATGTCTTAGCTAGGTGAGGAATGCATTGGACTGCTGTTGCTCCGGTTCCGATTATCCCCACGCGTTTGTCAGATAGCCGATCCATGGGACTTCCGGTTCTATCTCCACCGGTGTAGTCATAATCCCAACGTGCGGTGTGGAACATGTGGCCGTTAAAATCTTCTATCCCAGATATTCCTGGGAGTTTGGGATTGTGCATAGGTCCTGTTCCCATGACGAGGAATTGGGCTTTGAGTTCATCTCCGCGATCGGTTTTAACTATCCATTTGTTTATGGTTTCATCCCATCGTGCTTCTTGAACTGTTGTGGAGAAAAGAGCTCCTTCATAAAGGTCAAATGTTTCTGCTATTCGTTGCGCGTGGGCGTGGATTTCATGACCATAAACGTATTTCGCTGATGGGAAGTTATTTGTTTCTTCTAATAGTGGTAGATACACCATGGCGGCGGTATCGCACATCGCTCCTGGATATCGGTTCCAGTACCATACGCCGCCGACATCTCCTCCCCCTTCAATGATCGTCACGTCTTTAATTCCGGCTTCTTTGAGTCGTGCCCCGGCGCAAAGTCCGGCGAATCCACCCCCAATGATTGCGACGGTTACTTCATCTTTTCGTGGTTCTCTGTCTTCAATCTTTGTATAGGGGTCTTCAAGTAGATGGGCGAAGCGGCCTGTTGGTTCAAGGTATTGTTCGGGTCCATCATTACGTAGTCGTTTATTCCGCTCGATTTTGTAGCGTTCCCGTAGTTCTTCTCCTGATGGGTTTTCTTCAGTGATACTCATAGTTTCTCTACCTCATACTGTAGTGGCTCATTGCATAACTGAACATTTTTGAATTACCAGCCGCCGCCGCCACCGCCGCCACCGCCGCCGCCGCCACCGCCGCCGCCACCACCGCCTCCGCCGCCACCACCACCGGAAGATCCTGACCCCATAGAGGCATCAAGCGAAGTGGAGTGGGCGTTGAAGGCGGCAGCATGAATACACCAAGTGTAGGCATAGCCGACAGTTGGGTCGGCAAGGTGATCTCTTGAAACATCTTTCATGATGTTATTCCAGTGGTCTATTTCTCCTAGAGCAACGGCCCAAGCAGTGTATTGGCGAAGTGTTCCATTTTCAGCTGCTTCTTCAACATGTCGGGCTTCAGATGTTTGAATGAATTTTTTGAATCCCTGTATCTGAATCCATAATCCTGAACCCTTTGGCGACCTAACAGCTAGTTCCCAGCCTCGAAATAGAGATGCTATAAATACGCCCATTACAAATGAAAACGGTAGGTAGGCGAGAGGGCCTAGAAAATAGCTCAAAGGTGCGAAGGCGAATAAGGAAGAAAGGAAAAGGTAAGCAGATACGTTTCCATTCGGTTTTTTATGGGTCCAAAGATCAGAGTCTTCTTCCCAAAGTGTGAGTTCTTTGTCCAATTTTTTCCAACCTGGCAAGAAACCATGTCCGGATAGTTCTTCGGTTTCCGAATGAAGAAGGTACAGAACAGGATTTTTTAAATGTGCTTCATGTCCAAAGAAATACCACAACGATGAGTACTTCTCGGGAGGTTCTTTTGAAACATATTTGAATTTAGCTCCGCTTTTTCCAACCATTTCAATTTTTTCATCAAGAACCTGTGATAGAAACCAGGCTTGTTTTGCTTCTTTGGTAACTTCTTCGTCAACAAGAATGGCCCCATGATACGGAGTGATATCTTCAGGAGGGACAACGCTGAGCGTTACAAGTTTTTCCATCGCCACATTACTCAACGTTTTTGTCGGACCTTCACTATTATCTGCAAAAGCAGCTTCCGTAGCCCCTCCGCTGCGGACGATATCTCTTCCTCTAAATAAAATCATCCGATTCATTGCTACCTTGCCGAGGATTGCGAGAAGAAGAGCTAATCCAATATATTTTATGTTTCTTGAAACTGGATGTTTCCCATCGTTTTGCGAAGGTGCTTTCGGCGGGGGAAGAAAATCTGCCGTATTGTCCGCGTCCAATGTTGAAACTTTAGCTCGAACCCAGACACCGGTATAGCTATCTAAGTTCGAAGCAGTGACGATAGTTATTGAACCATTTTGGGTTACCTGACAGCCATCACTATTACTTGAGAAATTATCAGGGTCTGAACTCCCAACAGCACATTCGGGTTCAATAAGCTTTTTGCTATGTTCGATCTGAATAGTGGCAGTGTCAATCTTCCAATCCCAGCGTTCCGGGACTGCTATCCAGCAGAACGGGACTGTAGCCCCATCTATATCCCCTTTGTCATTTTCTCTTGTAAGCCCGCAACGAGAATCGTCACCTCCTGAGATTGCATTTGGTTCAAATTGGTAATCGATAATGTACCGGTGGATTCCATAATTATCCTTGTCGGGGTCCCCTATTACCAAGCATGCGTTTCGGGTTCCAAGCGAGCACCCTCCTTTAAATTCAGCGATCCCACTATCATCCAAAATTCTTAAATCATCTGGTGCGTAGGGTGAGAAAACATTATCTACTTCTAACAAATCCGGTATTTCTCTCCAGATCCCCCGTTGATCTGCGGCAGAGAAATCTGTGTCGATTATTTCTGATACTGAGGTTGTAGTGACACCTTCATCGTTTTGCGAAACGACAGCAGTTGTATACCACGACTTTGTAACTTGAACTACGACACAATATTGCACGATTAGTAGTACTACTAGCGCTGATATGCTGATTGCGCTGAGGATCCATGATCGGACAGCTTTTTTCTGGTTCTTAATTTTAAACATTCGTTATTCTCATAACTGTGTTGTTGTATTCTTCAATAGCATTATTGCGTCACGCAATTGTAACCACGATTCCGCCAAGCAAAATAAATGCCATGGCAAGTAGCACACGGGAACTACGCTCACGAGCCCCGAAGAACCACCCCCCTAAAAGAACTATCGCTATGTTCTGAGCCGCCAATGCTAATGGTGCGACAAGTTTCACTTCTCCCTTATTTAGAGCCTCAAGCAAGAGAGGCAATGCGAGTCCTATCAGTATTCCTGAAGGTATAAATTCAGGAAACGCTCTTCTGGTTTCGGTTCTCCATTTCTTTCGGAACCTGATCCCGACAAATACCCAGAGGGTAAAGCCAGCAGCTATGAGTACGATTGCCCCCGACCACCATGATGAGGTTTCAGTCCCAACATTGAAATGTCGAGCTACAACGTCGCGAATGGCGAAAGACACCGCTGTAGCAAGGGCGAAAAGAATTCCTATATGACGGAAATTGATTCCTTTTTCCCAACTGATCATAATCCCGCCTACGACGGTCAGGAACGTACCGGCCATGATCGTTGTTTTCCACGATTCATCTAGGAAGGCTATAGCAAGAAGAACGGAGAACACGGGAGATGTCCCGATGAGTATTGAAGTTCTTGATGGTCCGATAGCCCCTATTGAGGAGACAAATAATCCCTGAGAGCTCCCCGGGGCGATAACGCCAACTATTGCGAACTTCCAAAGAACATCAGCGTCTGGGATTGAACCCCCAGATGAAACAGCGACAACAAGTGAAACGATTGCCGCTATAGAAACCCCGACTGTTGCTCCGATCAGCGGAGATGAATTTGACCTGTTGAGAGCCCATTTAACGATTGTTATATTTAACGCCCAACACACACCGGAAATTAGCGCTAGTACGCCTGCCGTTTCCATTTATATGTTCTTTGAAACTGATTCAAGAACACGTTTATAAGTTGAGTGGTAATGATGGAGAGCTGGCTCGTTCCTTCCAAAAATAACAGTCTGGAGAGCGTGACTATTCGCGTTGACTTGCTGACTTGCGCCAACTGCATAATCCTCATCTCGAATAACTTTAGCGAAGCCTTCAGAGATCATCATAAATATTTCTCTCATCTCAGCATTAGCTGCAAATTCGGACCGTAAGTAGAAACTTATGAGTGAACGGTGCTTTCCCGGGTCATCAGGGTCGGGATACGCTCTCACCAGATAAAGGCCTTCCTTCGATGGCATCAACTGAATATTTGGGAATAACCAATACACGGGAAGTGCAGCTGTCGTAATTTTCCATTCAGCTTCTGGAAGACTACGCATTTCATCAATATCTCTACGGCATAGAAGCATTCTATGATTATCCCCAAACGTGTCGTAGCACTGAACATTCCCATGGAAAGAGTTGTACAAAGTCGTTTCATGGAGGGAACTGAAATGATATGTTTCCCCGAAGGTATCCATTGCCAATTTCCAACTACATGCCACGTCATATGTGTCGCTACCTAAAAAAACCAGATCTTTAAGATTCCATGTTTCAAGCTCTGAGAGCAGTTGCGGGGTAAGAAGATTCTCAAGATCAATCTGTCCATCAGGATCCGGATGCACCCATAACAGGCCGTGTCTCTCCTCAGAAGGAAGCTCAAGTAAACCAAACTTTTCAGTTTCTAGTTCTCCGAAGTGGTCCTGCTTAGGAAGTCCGACAAGTGTCCCATGCGCATCATATGTCCAGCGGTGAAACTGACACGTAAAGCGTTTTGATATCCCGCGTTCTTCTTCTTCAACGACTACTCCGCGGTGACGACAGGCATTAACGTATGCGTGGAACTGTCCTTTACCATCTCGTACAGCGAGAATAGGTGTCCCTAATTCCTGGATCGTCAGAAAGGAATAATTTTCAGAAAGATCCCCAGATAATCCAACTAGTTGAGGGGTATCACAAAAAAACGTTTTCCATTCTCTCCCGGCTAAGTTTTTATCCGTATAGTTACTGGTTTGATTTTCATATATTTCTCCAGCATCAACATTCGTTCCAGTATCTAACCTATGCAACAGTTTCTTTATCTGAAGAATCTGCTCAGTTTTTTCCATGTAGATAGATTAGCTAACGCCAATGAAAATCAATAGTTTGAATTTGATATTTGAAAAAAATGAAGAATTGACTCCGCTGGTTCCGGATATTTGTTAAGTTCGTTCTTAACAACACATAGGTGGAAGGGGGGTTACCTTGCACTATCACGTGTATACGCCACCTTGAAAGAGTAACTAATACTTGATTAAGGCGTCAGCGTGCATGTGAAGTGTTGAACTCTACAACGTGCGTTGGCGTCTTTTTTTTATGCGTGAGAAACTATTCTATGCCTCGAATTGATCCGATTGCGGAAACTGAAATCTCTGAAGAAATCCGAGAGCGCTTTGTCTTTATTGAACAAGTCATGGGTTTTGTTCCTAATTCTCTTAAGACAATGGCGCGTATCCCCGGATTAGTGAAGGCATTCACAGACTTAAGCTCTGTTGTTTTAGGAAATGACATATTGCCAGCAGAGTTGCGCTCAATGGTTTCCCTTATGGTTAGTAGTGGAGCTGAATGCCGTTATTGTCAAGCTCATTCCACTTCTTCTGCTGCACGAGCTGGCGTTAGTGATCAAAAATTATCTGACATCTGGAACTTTGAAACTAGTGATCTCTTTCCGGAGCCGGAACGAGTTGCGCTCCGGTTCGCGTTTCACGCCGGACAAATTCCTAATGCTGTCACGGATCAAGACATGGAAGCATTACGAGAGCATTACGACGAACAAGAAATTACTTCGATTGTCTCTATCTGCTCATTATTTGGCTATTTAAACCGGTGGAATGACACTATGGCAACCCAACTTGAAGAACACCCAAAAGATTTCTCATCAAAGATACTAGGTCCACGAGGATGGGAATCAGGGAAACATTCTTGAAGCGTAGATCTATGCTAATCCTTTCTAGAATACGATGTGGAAACTACCCATCTACGAATTCTTGGCGGTTTAATGTTTAAGCGAAGAAAATGGTATTGCCCTACATGTGGTCATGAAACCAGTATGTTTCCAATCACTGACCCTCCGGAATGGTTCAAATCAGCTTTTGAAGATTGGGAAGATAATGACGGCAAACAAGCAATCCTTGATTGGTTTGATAATGGGCCAAATCTGAGATTAAAGACACATGCAAAACTTGTCCCTGAATGGTATGACTGCGAATCATGCGGTCATGATTGGCATTTTAAAGGATTCCCTGTAAAACGTTTCACGCCACCAAAATTCAGTGATAGAAGCGACTGAGATTGTGAATCTTCACGCAGGAAAGCGGTAGGAATGGACTTTCCTGGCTCCACTGGTCTTAATGGAAATCCTTTAAGAGAAATAAGTGACTCTGAATGCGATGCTTATAAAACTGACGGAGTTGTTTGCCTTAGGAGTGTCTTTGATAGCGGTTGGGTTGATTGGCTCCGTGATGCTTTCGCTTTAGCGCTTCAAACCCCTGGTCCTCTTTCAGAGGAATACACTCCAGTGGGCAAAACTGGTCGTTTCTTTACTGATCTTAATATGTGGCAGCGACTAGATCATTTTAAAGTCTTCGTCTTTGAGTCGCCGGCGGCCAAGGTCGCTCAAAAGATTATTGGCACAGTTGATATTAATTTTTTTTATGATCAAATGTTTATTAAACATCAAAGAACTGAGGAGCGAACTCCTTGGCATCAGGACCAGCCTTACTGGGCTGTAACTGGGCAACAAGTGTGTTCTATCTGGTTGCCTTTAGACGCTATTGAAGAAGATTCCTCTTTAAAGTTTATTAAAGGAAGTCACCGATGGGCAGCTCATAATCCTCATCACTTTGCAGATGACACTCCTTATGAGGAAACTGGTTTACCTGAACTACCAGATATAGAGAACAATCTGGATATATATGAGACTATTTCTTGGGATGTTAATCCTGGGGATTGTTTAGTGTTCCATGGCATGATCGTTCATGGGTCTTATGGAAATTCAAGTTCTAAATTATCCCGCCGGGCTTTGGCAACCCGCTGGTGTGGGGATGATGTTCGATTCTTTCGTAGGAAAGGAGAGGTAGCGATACCTACAACAGACCCCGGTTTAAAGAACGGGGATCGACTGGATTGTGACCTATTTCCTCGTATTGAATTAGATTAGGACACCGCCGGCGGCTTCTAATTACAAGTTTTTATTTGCTGTTTAGCAGGAGTTTTCCATGGTTGCGATGAAGGCGTCTTCAGCGGGAGATAAAGGAGTTCCTGTTCCTCGATAATTTTGGAATGCTGAAGCTCCGTTATGGTACGCGGTAAGTGCATCTGCGAATTGTTCTTCACCACCGAAAAGTTCTTGAGCATCGGTTCTCCATGTTCCACATGGGCGAAGTACGTTATAGGAATACGCATGGGCAGCTTCATGGGTAAGGATGTCTTCGAGCCTTCCGGATTCAAAGCCACGATTAGATATCCAGATTGTTTTTTTCCATTCTTTCCCATAGGAACCGTCCGTGTCCCACCCTGCGGAATCCCAGACGCCATAAGGACAATGTCCTAGTTCTTGATGGCTATACGAGTGACATCCGTTTATTACTGTGACTTGAGTTAGAGCTGTTCTTAGTTCTGCTGGGAGTTCTGCAACCGCCGAATCTATTTCATTCTGATATTGACCTTCATATCCGGGATAACAAGTAAAACCGGAACAGGTGTTAGGGGGAGTAGTTTCTTCGATAGTTTCCTGTTCAATCTCTTCATCTTCTTCTTCAACTTCTTCTTCAGCCTCTTCAACTTCTTCTTCAACTTCTTCTTCAGCCTCTTCAACTTCTTGTGGAATTACTGGAACATTAATTGTTACGAGAGCACGCTCTTGAAGAGCTTGCAGATGCAGCGTCCTTGTGTATGCTCCGTAAATTCCGTCAGGGGTTGTCCCTAAGTATTTCTGTAACTCTTCTACACGTATTGATTTTTCCCCAAAATCGTATGTGTCAGTGAGAAGGGATACGAATAGCGCTTCAATCCTTGCAGCTTCCATTAATGCCTTAACATTCTCATCTTCAAAAGGTTCTTTTTCGGTATCACCATCTTCAACTGGCTGTTCTTCAAAGACCGCTGTTTGATCGTCACCTGGTTTGATTGTGGTTTCTTCTACCTGGAGAGTTTCAATGACTTTATGTTGAATTTCTGACTGATGCGATTGTGGTGTTTGGATGAGTTTTTCATTTTCTATCGATTGGGGATCACTCGGGGTAGCTGTTGTTTGGTTGAAACATCCTGTTGCTATTACCGTGCAAATAAGGAGAAGGGACCCAACCTTCTTCTGTAGGTTTCTGTTTCTTCTATTTTCTTTCATTCTTTTGTACTTCCTGTACCTATTATAATAATGGTTATTATAATAGTTTTAAAAGGTTGGATTATCAACAAAAGTGACCGAAGTCTCATCACCCTAGGAATCTACGCGAAACCTTCGCTGGGTCTTGGTTACGATACGCTGGACCCATGTCCTCCCCCCTGCCAATCAATTTTCTGCAATCAGCAGCTCGACTAAATCAACTACCCGATCGCGTCCTTGAATTAGCATTTATTGGGCGTTCAAATGTCGGGAAATCTTCCTTAATCAATGCGTTAGCCAATCGAAAGAAACTCGCTAAGATTTCCAAAACACCTGGAGCGACTCAACTCATAAACGTTTATGAATTAAACCCTGAAGGGTCTGGAAACTGGTTGGTAGACCTCCCTGGTTATGGGTACGCGAAAGCTCCCAAGCAAGAGATGGATAGGTGGAGGAGAATGATAGAGGAATACCTGATCGAAAGTCCCTCATTAGGGGGGGTATATGTTTTGATTGATGGCGTTGTGGGCCCAACCGCTTTGGACCTGCAGACAATTGAATGGCTAGAACACATTGACCTCTCCTACCGGTTTGTCGCTACAAAGGTTGACAAGATCCGACCTTCAAAAAGCCAAGGGCGTAGAAAAGATCTTGTTAATAAACTGGGGGTAGAGAAAAAGGACGTGATGTGGGTCAGTGCCTCTACTGGAAGTGGGATTCCTCAGCTACGTTCGGAAATTCTTGATTATTTTGCTTGAGAATTACCTTCTTCGGCTTTAGCATAAACGTTTCGCAAGTCCTCTAAACCAGCGGGAAGATCTATAGGCGGGTCAGGAAGAACCGTTACACCATTTTCTCTTAAAACTTTTTCCATGACTTCAGGGTCATCGCTCCACGATCGCGGGTCGCCCATCATCACCTCGTAAAGTTCAACTCCTTCTTTGCCAGCTACAAATGGCCCAAAGTCAGCTCCTAATGGCAGTTCTATATGGGTTCCTGTCTTGCATAAACGACCCCCGCAAGTAAATTCTCCGCTAAGTACAGTTATCACGTGCGGGCTGAAATGTCCGTGCTTGCGGACAATCATTCCAGGATCCCACCTAGCGAATAATGCTAAATACATTGGTTCAACAGAGAAAGCGACCCATTTCTCCCACACATGGGATTCTGACCCATCTGCGTTACGTTGGCTTCGGACCGGTATCCAAGGAATCTCCCCCTCTTGATCTTGGGATGAAAATCGGGGTTCCATTCCGGGCACACGTCCAGTTACATAAGAAAGGTCCACGTTATAAATTCTCTCCTTTATCATCAAATTCAATTACTTCCCCACGGTTTATGCTGACCCAGTCGCGTGCTTCAAGGTACGGGCGGAAAGTTTCAAAGACCTGTTTTTCATCGTCTTTCGTTTTTGGTTTCTGCATTTCATACAAATACGGGAATTCAAGCCATGACGTTACTGCTGTCCATAACTTCATTGCAGCATCCCCCTTTGGAGGTTTGATTAGAACAGGACCGTATAAAGCGTGATCTCCGAAGAAAAGTGTTGGGACGCCATAACCCCCCGCTGATATAACACGCTCATGGTCTTGTTTGATTTCATCATGGGTTGTCAGGTCTTCAAGTGACTGATCAACGATCTGAGGGTCCATGCCTATATCTTCTAAAAGTTGTCTCGCGACATTTGGGTCATGAGGCTGTTTCCCTTCTTCGTGAAGAGCGCGTCCTGAACGTTCATACCATCTGTCAAGGTCATCCATGCTTTGCCGTCGCAGAATCGCGCCAATGCGCATCATTGACCATCCATAAGACCAGTCACGTTCCCAAGGGTGTTTCTTACCTTCTTTTAGATTGACTTCTTCTAAACTGAAAAATTTCCAATTGATCGTCAACGCGTTCTGTTCACGAACATTACGTATCCATTTCGATGTTTGGTATGCCCATGGGCACATGACATCAAAATGAAAATCAACTTCGTTGGGTTCAGTACTCATCCTTCCCCCTCTGGGAAATAACCATTACCTATTGTTGCTTGAGATCATGCTACCGATCAAGATGAGCGAACAGGAAGTCTGGACTAGGTTGTATCTAGAGGAAAAATGACTAGCGCAGAATATAAATCCATATTTACCCCAGTACGGCTTGGACCTTTAATGCTTCGAAACCGAATTATTAAAGCTGCAACATTTGAAGGCATGGCTATTGACAATATGGTCACAGACGCCTTAGTTGATTTCCACAAAGCATTCGCTGAGGGGCGAATAGGGATGACGACTCTTGCTTATTGCGCAGTTTCCCCTGATGGTCAAGGAGCCCCAAATGAAATAGTGGTCCGAGAGGACGCAATTCCAGGCTTAAGGTACTTTGTTGATGCCATGCATGACCTTGAAGTTGCTGCTTCTATGCAACTTGGACATGCTGGCCCTGTAGGAATGGGGGTCGGAGGTCGAGCCTTATCCGCATCAAAGGTTTTCTCAAAATCACGGTTTAAAAACACAAGCCCAGCCTCTGAAGATGAAATCTTCCGAGTTGTCGATGACTTTGAAAAAGCTGCAATGCTGGCAGCGAAATCGGGGTTTGATTGCATTGAGTTACATTTCGGACATGGTTATTTGATAAGCAATTTTCTCAGCCCGAAACTAAATAAGAGAAAAGACCAGTGGGGAGGGTCGCTTGAGAATCGGGCACGTTTAGCAAGAACGATTGCGACAAGGGTTAAATCAGTAGTCCCTGACAATATGGCCATTATTGCAAAGCTCAACTTAGACGACGGAGTCAAAAGTGGGTTCAAAGTAGATGAATGTGCTGAAGTGGCACGCATGCTTGAATCGGACGGGGCTTTAGATGCATTGGAATTGACAGGTGGTAGTTCATTTGAGAACCCTATGTATTTTTTCCGAGGAGATGTCCCAGTTCATGAAATGGCTGAAATCTTTCCCAAAGGTTTCATGCGTTTAGGGTTCAAACTGACCGCAAAGAAATTCATGCCCTACTACCCATTTGAAGAGGCTTATTTTCTAGACCAGGCTCGACGAGTACGAGAAGCGGTTGACATGCCTTTGATTCTCTTAGGAGGGATCAACAATGTTGAAACCATCGAACTCGCCCTTCGCGAAGGCTTTGATTTCGTTGCCATGGGAAGAGCTTTATTACGAGAACCAGACCTTGTTAAAAAATGGGAAGATGGAATATTCGCAGAAGGGCAATGTATCCACTGCAATAAATGCATGCCCAGTATTTACCAGGGGACACACTGTTACCTCGTTCCCCAAGAAGAAAGACCGGGACATGAGAAATGGCCTCCTCCAATTACGAAAAAAGTAGGTACCCATGATTGAAATATCAAATGATGGAAGGGTGCGTGTCCTTCGTTTAGATCGCCCTGAATCAAAGAATGCCTTCAACGAAGCCCTTTACGATGGCCTGACCGAAGCCTTAATTGAAGCCGATAATGACAATGGCGTAGCGGTAGTGGTGATCACGGGAACTGGTGATAGTTTCTCCTCCGGCACAGATGTTGTGGAGCTAGGGCAACGGATGGGCGACCCATCATTTACTCCTGGCAAACATGGATTCCCGGGTCTTGCCAATACGTTGATTGGTTTCTCTAAGCCGCTAATGTGCGCTGTGAACGGACTTGGTTTAGGAATTGGAGTTACCATTCTCGGCCTGTCAGATCTGGTATTCATGGCTGAAAGCGCTCGCGTGAAATGCCCATTTACCGATCTTGCTTTAGCTCCTGAAGCAGCTAGCAGTTTCACTTTCCCTCTGATCATGGGTCGGCAGAATGCTACGTGGATGTTGTTAAGTTCTGAATGGATCACAGCGGAACAATGTTTTGACATGGGGTTGGCATACAAACTCTGCTCCGATGCTAAATTAATGGATGAAACCATGCGGCATGCCCGAGTTCTCGCAGCTAAACCAATTAGTTCACTCGTAGCGTCGAAGAAAGTAGTCATGGACCCGTTACGTGAACAAATCCAGGCAGCAAGAAAAAGAGAGGATAAAGCTTTCGCAGAACTACTAGGAAAGCCGGCAAACATAGAAGCTTTAACAGCTTTTGCTGAAAAAAGAGACCCCGATTTCATGAGTTTAGGTGAATAGATGAATATCAAAATGGTAATGGTATGACCTCGTCGCCTTTTTACACTGAGGACCATGAAGCATTCCGCGCAGTAATCCGTCAATTCACAGGAAAAGAGATTGCCCCTTATATCTCTGAATGGGAAGAAGCCGGAGAGGTTCCTAGAGAGCTCTACAAAAAAGCGGCGGCAGTCGGAATTTTTGGTGATGGGTTTGATGCAGAATACGGCGGGCATGGTCAAAGAGACGCAATTCTTCGCATGGTCATATTTCAAGAAATAAGTGCGGCAGGATCCGGTGGAGTTGTTGCTTCGCTTCTCTCTAATTACATAGGGTTGCCACCAATTCAACGTTTCGGTTCAAAAGAAATGCAGGAACGAGTTCTTACCGCTTGTCTCTCTGGAGACAGTATTGCGGCTCTGGCCATTACCGAACCGAGCGGAGGTTCAGATGTAAGCCGCATTAAAACAACAGCTACCCGTCAGGGAGAAGACCTAATCGTTAATGGGCAAAAAACTTTTATCACATCAGGCATGAACGCAGATTTTTTCACAGTCGCTGTCCGAACCGGTCAAGATGGCCCATCAGGGATTTCTCTCCTACTCATCGAAGGGGAAAGAGAAGGTCTTGAAAGAACACGGCTTGAAAAAATGGGTTGGTTATCTTCGGATACAGCAACCCTGTACTTTGACGACGTCCGGGTCCCTATTACAAACCTTATTGGTGAAGAGGGAACCGGGTTCTCTGCGATCGTCAATAATTTCAACTCTGAAAGGATTGACATGGCTTCTCAATCAATAGCGTTCTCACGTGCTTGTTTTGATGAAGCTTTAGAATGGTCACGAGAACGAGAAACATTCGGGAAACGTTTAGCTGATCATCAAGTAATACGTCACAAGTTCGTTGAAATGGACAGGAAAATAAATGCCGCACAAGCATGGTGTGAATTACTTGCTTGGAGATTAAACCAAGGCGATAATCCTGTCGCTGAGATCGCTGAGTTGAAAGTCCAAGCCACAACCACATTTGAATTCTGTGCTCGAGAAGCAGCTCAAATACTCGGTGGAGCGAGTTACTTAAAGGGTTCAATAACTGAACGCCTATATCGAGAAGTCCGGGTCCAAGCAATAGGTGGAGGCAGCGAAGAAATTATGCGTGACTTGGCGAGCCGTCAACTGGGTATCTAATTTAGCCAGCTAAGCGGATGAACATCTGAAAATGAGCGCTTTTCCTGAAAGCGTGTACCTCTGGTCTGCAGATGGAACCCAGACAGGTGTTCCTTGGTCAACATTAATGCTCTCACCGCTGGGATTGCTTATCGTAAATGAACCTTCAGTCGAAATGAGAATCTCTGCACTGTCAATGTTTGTTGCCCATTCTTGTTCTATCTCTAACCGTGAGAGAGTAAATTCAGTTGGCGATTCATAGAAGTGGTACGCAGAGCCGGGTTTTTGAATATTTGGGTCCCGAGCTGCAAATAGGGCAAGAGAAAGAAATTCTTCTTTATCAATATGCTTAGAAGTCAAACCGCATCGGAGAACATTGTCGCTATTAGAAGTGATTTCAATAGCGCTTCCCCTGAGGTAAGCATGTATCACCCCTGGGGGGACATACATGGCTTCCCCAGGTTGTAACGTCACAAAATTTAGAAACAAGAAGATAATCAGCCCAGGATCCGAGGGGTACATTTCTGCCAATTGAGTGAAATGTTCACTTTCTCTTTCTGAGATTACAGTGCTTTGAATATCAGCTTTACTGATTGTTGTCGCCATCTCGCGAATCTGGCTTGGACTGTAATTCAGGATTTTACTAATTGTTCTACGTAGTTTTTTATCTTCGGAATCATTCCCTTTTAGTATTTCTACGAGTTCGCTGCCTTCAGGAGTATTTGCTGCGGCCATTATTGTCGTGATTTCTGAGATTTTTCTAAATCCATATTTCGCTTCGAATTTGGTTAAGGCGCAAACAATTTCTTTCTTTCCTCGTGGAGAAAAATAAGACCTTTTCTCTGAATGTGTATCTAGATTGATTTCCCGGTCATATCCTGCCATGGCTTGACTTTCGGACGGATGCACCTGAAGGGAAAGCGGACTCCCTATTGCAAGAACTTTCATTATGTAGGGAAGTTCGTTTCTGAATTCTTTAGCTCGTAATCCCAATGTGTTTTCTGGATCGCTATCAATAATGTCTTTAAGGTTTTGATCACCTCCGGAGACTCTGCTGGGTGATGTTTGGTGTGCTCCCATCCAAAGTTCAGCTTCGGGAACCTCTGTCGGAGTTCTTCCTTGGAGGTGGGCAAGGAATTCTTTATCTCCCCAGTGATAGTTTTGAATATTTGGCTCAAGTAATTGCATAAGTATCCATTTTTAAAAACCGGTTCGCCACTGTTCTAAAGCATTGGTTAGTTCACCAAGTGACCTAACTATTTGATTTACGGAACGACTGATCATGAGATTCACCAGTTCATCGCCTTCAAAACGTGAACGCCAATCAGTAAAAATTCCTATTGCTGGCTTCCCCAGTGCAGCTGCATACCCGAGTTCCCATGCTGTTCCATCGTCGGTGGTGATACCATTCAAGTTCGCTACTACGAGATCTGACTGGTGAATAGCGTCACGGTTATTTTCAAAGATTAGCTGAACTGTTTCAGAGGTTTTTTCAGGATTGTCACGGTGTGGGAGAAAGGTTCTGAAGTGCAAAGAGGCAATTGATTCTTCTATTGTTTCTATCCACCAGCGTTCACCTTCATCAAATAAAGGTCCTGCCACATATACGAGTTTGGATTCCATATATCTATGATTGCGTCTCGGGAATGGTTCTCCACACATTTTTGGCTTGAATACGGTTTTTTTCATATTGCGTCAATTCATGAATGTGTGTGAAAGATTTGTAGGCTGAGCGATATGGACGAACTACAACGAGCTGAATTCTCTCAAACGCTGGTGCAATCATTTCCGTTGGTAGATAATCACCCTGATATCGCAGGTTTATTACGTGATGGAGATCTGTTGGGTCGTTTGGGACCAGGAATGGCGGGAGGGTTTGTGGAAAGTGGAATAACGAAAGTGTTAGCCCCTGAAGCTCGTGGCCCAGTGTTAGGAGCGCTGGTTGCAGAATTTTTGCATGCAGGTCTAGTTCTTATCAGGAAAGAAGGAAGGAACCATCCTGGAGCCGATACCCATTTCCGTTCTGAAGCTATTTGGAATGGGGAACGAGAACATTTTCAAAGTCGTTCTTTTGACCTCGTAGAAACTGATTGTGTTTTGGTTGTTGATGACTGGATTACTACCGGCAACACAATTCGGACGGCGAAGGATTTCGTCTTATCAGCAGGCGCCGAGTATGTGGGAGCTTCCGTGATCGTCAATAAGACATCCCAAGCATGTTTGGAAGAATTAGGGGTGCGCTGGCTGGTTAATTTCAGTGACCTTAATTCGTACTCGTAGCTTCTTTAACCAATAGGGCTCTTTGGGTGAGATTATAAGTAGCTACCCCAATGATATTTGACATGGGGGGTTTCCCAAATTGCCGACTGTCAGTGCCGTGCGGACTCGATAGTTCAACTAATTTATTTTCATCTATGTAGGCAACATACTTTATGAGTGTTGTGTTTTTGTAAGGGTGTCGTGCAACGACGATATCTCCCGCTTCACAATGTTTATCTTTGCGGATAATGACAACGTCGCCCGGTTCAAGTATGGGAAGCATGCTTTCCCCTTGGACGCGGTACTTTTTGCGTTTCCCTACAGCTAAAGCCAATAGTTCTTTAAGAACCGTTGCCGTCAACTTGCTTCGTAATATGTGACTTCCCGGCCCTTGCTTTCCCAGAACATGTTATGTATTTTCTCTACGGAAGCCATGAGTTCATCAGCTACATCAGTAGAAACATGTTGTTTGCACTCAGAGCAGGCTTTCGCAGCGTTCCAGAAAACCTCATGAAGGTCTGGGTATGCCTCTAGGTGAACGGGTTTGAAATAATCTGTCCAAAGCACGAGTAACTCATGCTTTGCGAGTTCAGCCTGTTCTTCCTTGATAGACGCGTATCGCGAGATCGTGTTGTGATACGCAGCGGCAGCTTGTGTATCTCCAAATTCTGGCGGAGTTAAGTCAAGCATCTTTTTCATCATTGACCTGACAGCTTCAGCAGCGATTCGGGCCGATGCGGGGTCATAGACACCACATGGTCCGTCACAGTGTGCTTCAGCCACCGGTATTTCATTAAATCCAAATAATTTTGAAGGGGGTTTTTCTCCCATGTGAAGATATCTCCTCAATGTTTGTATGTTCCATAAATGTATCAACGACATGATGGTGAGTCCAACAAATGATTATGTTCATCTTTAATTGTTTCTCTAAACCCATGATTTGACAGTGCCGGTAAGGCTTGGAAAGTTCTTTCCATGAGTTTTGCTTTACTTCTCTCCGCCTTTGGATACGGATTACGTCACGGATTTGATTGGGATCACATAGCCGCACTGACTGATATTTCAACAGTGGAGAAGAACCGGCGTCGAGCTTTTCTTCTCTCCAGTGCGTATGCGCTGGGGCACGCAGCGGTAGTCGCTATTTTGGGCATCGCCATAATACTTGCAGATTTCACTGTTCCCGAAACTATTGACACAACCTTAATGTATTTCATTGGATTGTCATTAATAGCGTTAGGCATCTGGGTGTTGACCGGAATTTATAAACGCGGCAGAGATTTCCGGTTAAAGAGTAGATGGATGCTTATCCGTGCCGGCGTGTATAAGGGATTTCAACGTGTCCGTTATACGACTAGGGGAAGAAGTATCAGTGTGGAACATTCCCACGGGCATATCCATGAGGCGGGAACCCAATTGCATGAACATTCCCATACAGGCTTGGTTAATGAGCGAAAAAATGATGGGCATCATCATTCCCACAAGCACGAATTCATTCTTGGAGAAAGCTCGTTGAACCGTTCTACAGCTGTTGGGGTTGGGGTCCTTCATGGGATCGGAGTTGAAACACCTACTCAAATTGCTATTTTCGTAGCAACAACTCAAGCTTCCGGGAAAGCCGGTGGGTTGCTTATCCTAACGTTTTGGGTTGTAGGTTTAGTTTTCGCAAATTCGGCGATCGCGATTTTTTCTATCGGAGCGAACGATTGGCTCGTCCGCCATAACTTCATTTACGTTGCGTTAGCTGGATTAATTGGCACATTTAGTGTTGTCATTGGCGTACTGGTTCTTTTTGAAAAGGACGGGCTTTTACCGGTTTTCTAAACGGGCATTAACCTGATCGCTTGTAGGAAATGAACTTTGGGCTCCAGCAACGAGCGTTGTCGCTGCTCCTACTCGAACTGCTTCACTGACTGCAGCTACAAAGTCTGAGCCCTGAGATAAACCGCCACATAAAGCAGCACAAAATGCATCTCCGGCTCCTGTGGTATCAATTGGATTCACTTTCGGCGCAGGGACATGTACCGCATCATTATTTACTACTACTACAGCCCCATCGGCTCCTAAAGTGACGACAACTGAGGCGCATGGAAGGGTACGTGCCGCTTCCACCGCTTTTTCCACTGAATCAATGGCCCCTGTTCCAGCAAGCAACGATAATTCTGTTTGGTTTGGGATAAGAACATCCACTAGATCTAATAGTTCAAGGGGAACGATTTCTTCTGGGGCTGGAGCGGGGTTCCAGACGAACGTTCCTTTGGCATTTCTCGCTGCTGCGAGAACCGTTTCAATTGGGATCTCAGCTTGGGTTAGGACAATTGTTGCATTAGAAACGGTTTGGGCTTCTGCTATGTCTTCTGGGGTTAGATGGGCGTTAGCTCCCGGGCTGACAACGATTGAGTTATCCCCATCATTTTGTACTGCGATCATCGCTATTCCCGATGGGGTTTCTGCGGTCACAAGTAGAGATGTTGTTTCTACTCCATCTTTTTCTAAACATTCTCTGAGAAAAATTCCAGTTTCATCATCCCCGACTCTTCCAATCATTGACGACCGGTACCCAAGGCGGGCAGCTGCTACTGCTTGGTTTGCGCCTTTCCCACCAGGGATACGTGAAAGGTCCCCTCCGAGAACAGTTTGGCCAACTTTGGGGATGTTCTCAACATTGACGACGAGATCAAGGTTGCATGAACCCACGACTGCAATATCTATGGACATGTTCAAAGTCTCCCACATAGATAGGGGCGGGACCAAGAACCCATCAACCGTATAAGCCGAGCAGTTTTCCGGTTAAACCAATGGCGGCAATAACCATGAAGACCCTAATGGTTCGTTCGCCGCCTCGTACCGCTATCCGAGCTCCTACCCATCCACCTATTGATAATCCGGTGGTTAAGATGATTGCCGGCCACCAGCGAACTTTACCTTGGATGATGAAAACCGGGAGAGCCGTCATGGTCACAGCTAATGTCACGAGGACTTTCACAATATTAGCTTTCATTAATGGAAGTCCTGATCTAGTTAGAAATGCTAGAAGTACAAGTCCGACTCCCATTTGTATCGCTCCCGCGTAAAGTCCTATCCCGAAAAATATTGCTGCTGTAGCCGTCGTTGAGAACCCTTTTCCGGCCTCTATTGTCTTCGGCTCTCTCAGAGAGAGAAAAATGATAGGAAGAATCAGGATCCCGAAAATAGTTTCGAAAGTTGTATCTGTTACTTGACTTATACCTATTGACCCAATCAAAGATCCAATAATGACAGGGAATAAAAATGGTATGGCATCTTTGTATGCGGTGACGCCTTGTTTGTGGAATGACCAGATTGTTGTCCCGTTTGAAACAAATATGCCGACTCTGTTGGTCCCATTTGCAAAGTTTCCGGGAACTCCAGCGAGGACGAGTAGCGGGACGGTCAGTGATGACCCTCCCCCAGCCATTGCATTGACGATCCCAGCAGCTCCGCCGCCGACAAAAAGAAGCACCGCTTCCCACCAAACCATGCACCTACCGTATCGCGGAAGAAGCAGTGTTAATTTACTGTGCCCTATTGCCTCGAATTAAATCTGTGTGCCCATCCCATTCGTCAGCTGCTTTTTTCCAACCGTCAAAGACTTCTCTAATGCCAGGATTGTCTCCATGGAGTTCAAGAAAGCATCCGATCGCTTCGCGTGTATCAACATAGATGACGTTGGCAACTGACCATAGCGATGAGGCTACTGGGAATCCGGCGGCCTCATATTTTTCGCCTTCTTTTTCGATGTCGTCATCTGGGACGAGCATACCTATGTGGTGGAATCCTTCTTCGCCAGCTGCGTACATGTCTCGGTAGATGGATGGGCCTTCATCGTTTTGTTGGATGAATTGGACGTGGGTGTCTCCGTGGTAGCCGAATCCGTAATCCAGTGGGACTGTTATTTCTTCTCCCCTGTACAGGTGTCTATCTCCCCAATGTCCTTTGGTGACGAAGAAGGGTCCGGCTCCTGTGACCCGATTCCATTTTTTGCATGCTTCTTCAATGTCGTTGACGAACCAGGCGTGTTGGACGATTGGGTATCTGATTAGTGGTTCCATGATTTCCTTCCGGTTGTATTGCAATTTTGGCATTTCCTTTATGAAGTTCCAAAAGAGATATGAATTTTGTTTCAAAATAGATCTATTCTCTGTGTATGAGTGAATCAACAAGTGATTTCTTTGAACGGGTTCTAGGGGATCGAACACGTGTTTCTAAGGAGTTAGCCAATATCCATGATTTAGCGTGGGAAGTAACCAATAAAGAAATTTTGGGTTTGTGTAAGTTACGGATTGCCATGATTTTAGGTTGTGATTCTGAAGTTGATGTTATGAGTCAACAGTTAAATTCTTTAAAGGTAAGCGCTCTTTCACAATGGCCGACGTCCAATCATTTCAGTGATCTTGAGAAGTCGTGTTTGCGGTTCGCTGAGGAGTTCATTATTGATGTGGCTTCTATTCCTGATGATTCCGCTTTTGCCATTCGAGACCACCTTGAAGATGAGGGTTTTGTGAATTTTGTGAATGCTTTGCTTGTGATTGAGCAACGACTACGGCTTTTGATTGTGTGGAGACAAATGTTTGAGAAAGCAACGGTATGAGCCGATCTCAGAGAGTTGATTCAACTGGTTTTAACACGTTGTTCCGTGAAGCTCTTTCGCGATGGCAGGAAGAAGTGGTGCAGTTGGCTTTAGTTGACCCTGTTACAACAGAGATGGTGCGTCTACGTTGTGCAGAGCATCATGATTGTCATACGTGACGGTCTTTGCGTCTAGCAGTTGCTAGAGAAAATGGTTTGGATGAAGAAATGGCTCAGAAAGCTCTTCAAAATGATGCAGCTTTAGATCGCCGTCATTCTTTAGCAATACGGTTTGCCACCGATTTAATGACTCAACCCAATGCTATGACTGAAGAATTATTGGAAGGGCTTAGGGAATTCTTCACTGATGATCAATTGATTGAGTTGTCACTCGATGTGATGAAGTGGAATTATCAAAAAGTTTCGGTGGCGCTAGGGACAGATAGAGAGGTACGCGAAGGTGAATTGAGTGAACTCCATTTCAATGAAAAAGGACAGTGGTCCTTTAATCTTTAGAAATCGCCCCATTCTTCAGGTTTACGACCGAGTTGTATAAGCCGTTCGGTTACTTGTAGCGGGGGTTCAGATTTCTTACCTTCCGATATTTCAGCGACATGTTGCCCGTCTTCTCTCCACACATGGCAAGTATTGATATTGCTCTTAAACATGGCAGAACGGTTGTAATCAAGCGACCCTGAGGTACCTCCCTGCTTACGGCGTTTTATCACTGCCATAGACCAAGTTGATTGGACAACAGCTGGAGCCATAGCCTGAAGCAACGCTGTGATGTGAGTGCATCCTCGTGGCCCTCCAAAAAGCTCACGTACTTTATGGGTGAACCCTCTGGCAATGTTCAATCCGACAAGGCTCTCATAATGATCAAGTATCTGAGGGCATCCGGAATGCGGGTGGGTTTCAAACCCGACGCTCACATCTACTATTTCAAGTTTGGGAAGACTTACTTTCATCTCGACTTGCATCTGGTGAATTTCGAGTTCTTCTGGATCGTCTACAACGTAGAGTCCTGGTGGTTTCATGTCAGAAATAGCTCCCCGTACGAGCATTTCATCCTCCCCTATCCGGTAGACACGGGTTTCGTACCGTCGGGTATGGATGATGTCAAGATCGTCATCTGGAGGTAGGAGAGATTGAGGGGAGTTATCTGTGTTCATGCTTTCAGTATGTCTCGGGATGCGGTATTAAACACCTAATTTGCTATTTGGATGTGCAATAACCTTCTTTGTGGGTGAACATTAGGGAATGGTCTTGGACTCTTTCAACTTGGATAATCATGTCGCTATAGTTACCGGTGCTAGCCGTGGAATCGGCAAAGCGGTAGCTATCGGGTTCGCTGAAGCCGGTGCTGACGTGGTTATTGGAGCCCGAAATGAAGATGACCTGAAGGAAGTCTCTGAACAAATTCAAAATGTTGGTCGTGAAGTTGTGACTGTTAGCGGGAGCCTGGCTAAACGTGAAGGGTTGGAAGCCTTAGTTGATGCAGCTGTCGCACGATTCGGAAGAGTCACAACGGTAGTTAACAATATTGGCGGTTCGATGCCTTCTGGTTTTATGGACACAACCGAAGAAGCTTTCACTGACGCTTTACGGTGGAATGTAACGACTGCGTTTAACTTGACTCAGTTAGCGGTCCCCTATCTAGCTGAATCTGGGAATGGAAGTGTGATAAATATCGCTTCAGCGGCTGGGCGTTTCCCTAGCAGGGGCTTTTCAGCGTACGGAACGGCAAAAGCGGCGATGATTCAACTTACAATACATTCTTCCCTTGATCTCGCTCCCCGAATCCGTGTAAACGCAATTGCTCCTGGAGCGATCAAAACTTCGGCACTAGAGATAGTCCTAACAAATGAGGAAATACATGATGCAATGGTGGCGGGGACCCCCATGAACCGTTTGGGAGAAGTTGATGATGTCACCGCTGCCGCCATTTATCTCGCTTCACCGGCAGCGTCCTATGTGACCGGTCAGGTTCTGGGCGTGGATGGTGGAATACGTTCATCTAATTTTGATATGGGCATACCCGACGTCTAACCGTCAATCATCACATGCCGTCCGTGGCTCATGGCTTTTGCTGGGTCAATAACTTGAGGACCATCCCTACGGACGCTAAGAGTTACAGTTTTTCCTCTTGGGACACGTAATTTTCTTTCCCCGTCAAAAGCAAGAAGAACTTCACCAGTTACAGGAATCTCCTCTCCAAAAGATAACGATGTGACTTTTTCAACCCCGATCGTGTCATAATGCCCCGGTGCTGTGGGTGCTTTAATTTTTGTCATATCGCTCCCACTCCCCACGGGTGCGAAACGTATGTATAAAGCACTATCTTCTATTGCTGTAAGGGGTTTTAGTAGTCCTCCTACGGACGAGAATCCTATTGCAGCCGGATCTGCTTGTGTAAGAATCGCCATATTCATCGTCTTAGGATCAAACAGCTCCAAAGAACCGACATATGGGTCATTTACCGCAACGGCATCTATTAATGCAATATCTGAGATTTCATCCTCTCCAGACACATGTATCAATTTTGCTACAACTGAAACATCATTGAGGGAAACAGCGCCAGTGGCTACAAGTCCGAGGGATGTCCCAGCAACAGTGGGTTCTATGAACGCTGGAAACGCATTGTTAGTACCTGTTGAAACCGGAATAACAGGAATATTCTGCCAACCCTTTACTACGGCACGATTTGTTCCATCCCCTCCAAGAACACCAGCGCATGGAACTCCAAGTTCATTTAACCGTCTTGCCGCAATGGTTGAGTCCTCCTCAGTGAAGGTCATTGTGTCATTAACGTAATTTATTTCTATCCCCCTTATAGTCTCAGTCGCGCGTCTGACAATCTGCATCGGCTCATAATTCACGAAAAAGTTCTCTACTCCTACCGCCATTGCTCCAAGAACTATCCGCCGGACAATACTGACTTTTTCTTCAACTGTTGAACGCCCTGCGGCAGCAACCGCCCTTCGAACATCCCCCCCTGATCTGGGGTTAACAATGATGCCGACGCTATCGTTCACCCCGTTGAACTTACGCCAAATAATGCTTTGAGCAAATTCATTACGGTCCATATTCCCACTTCCTCTAGAGAAAGGAATGAGGTAGAGTAAAGACATGCCTTACCAAAGCACCGATCATCACCCCGCTTTTGAAGAATATTGCGAAACAATATTTGAGCTAGATGAGGACGGGGTTGATGTAATCCAAGCGCGAATAGTTGAACGTCTACAAATTTCTCGTCCAGCGGTTTCAGAAATGATCAAAAAAATGGCTGACGCTCAACTCGTTAAAATAAAAGAGAATTCAATCACATTAACAAATGAAGGTTTGAAGTTGGCTAACCTAGTGGTTCGCCGCCACCGGCTAGCAGAAAGATTTCTTACTGATGTTCTCGGCTTGAGTTGGGCTGAAGCCCACCATGAAGCGGGGAAATGGGAACACGTAATTTCACCACGTGTTGAGGCAGCATTTCTACAAGTACTTGAAGATCCCACCACCTGCCCACATGGGAACCCTATTCCGGGATCCAATTATCAACTTCCTGAAGGAACCTCTTCTTTATCTGAAATTTCAGTTGGTGATAAATTTATTATTGAAAGAATTCCCGAAGAGCTAGAGTTCCAACCTGGACTTCTAGAATTTTTAGAAGAATCAAATCTTATTCCTGGTGAGAATGGCACTGTTACTGCTGTTTCCCCTGATGGGACGACAACAGTTGATGTTAAAGGTAAAAAAGTGGGGGTAGGAGCGTTCGCTTCTCAAAGAATCCTCGTCTGCACATCATAAAAATCTGTTCGAGGTTCAGCTTTCCCGCTAGAGATCAGTTCTAGAGCTCTCTTTACTTTTCTGTCCCTTTGCGGGGGCACACCTTGAATTATTCTCTAATGAGGAAGAGATCTCTTTCACGAGGCATGCGCTATACCCGATAAGGACGAGTTCATTTAGAAGTTCCTCTGATATTTCATCATCGACGGAAACACGGATGGTCGTTACTCCTAGAACTGGGTCAGGAGTCAATAATGCATCGACTGGGCTTTGGGAAATCCCATCTATATCGGCTTCATTGAGAATTTCATAGACTATTTCAGGACGTAAAGTTGTGCTAAACCATCGTTCTTTTCTCTTGGCTTCAACAGTTTGGTAAATTCCACCTCCCGAATCTGTAATGGCTCCTTTTATCTGAAAGTCTTTAATCCATTTTGTAAAATCTGGTCGACTCGGGCATGAACTAGATGCAATTATTTTTCGCATTTCACATAGAGTAAAATCCGCACTTGGGTGGGTTCCTGCTCGATATTCTTGCCCATCTTGAGATGTAAATACTATTTCGGCACCTGGGATGATGTGGGCTAATGCTGTTTCCAGTCTTAGTCTCTCGAGCTTGTCCCCCATAGCATTAACCCTAAGAAGATAGAAGCTGTGCGGCCGCACAGCCAGCCGCACAGCTTCTAGATCTTTTGCTTTTGCTTATATGAAATTGTGGACTTTGGTCTCCATCTGGGGAAGTTGTTAAGCGATGCATTCCTCTATCCACATCTTCATATTAGGCATGCCTAACACTTTATGCAAGTCGTACTTTCTATTTTTTAAATTTTTTTTAATCTTCAACTACATGGTCTTTGAAGGTGCTGATAGCTGCATCCCATTGAGCTCGATCAAATCCACCTTCTTTATTGAGTGATGCTGCTGCATCCCAACCCATAGCCAAGGTGTGATGAAGATTATCTGGAACCAGCAACCCTTGTCTCCCAAATGGAATGAGACGTCCAAGAGATTTTGACCATTCCAACAACATTTCCCTCTCTGCCATAGTCTGCTTTTCAAAAACAGGATAAACCGAAGGCAACCTTCTCGATTTTGTTTCTACATGGTTTATCTTTGGCAACCGAAGATGATTGAGGTCAGATTTAACCATTTCCCCAAGGTCTTCATCTGAACTATTCCATAGTTCATCCCCTACCCAGCATGGTATTTCCGCACAGAGAACCGTTACCCCGTCTGGATCATCCCCATCTCGATAGTTTTTGGGTTCCGAAAGTCGAGCAATTTTTGTTTCTACGCCAGGGAGATAATGCGCATCAAACTCAGTGAATTGATCTTGTTCTAGAACAAGATAGGTAAGAATCATCCCTCGAACTCGTAAAGCTTCAGCGGCATTGATAATTTCCTGTGAGGGTTTTGGGTGGATCATTTTCGTCAGCGCAGTAAGGGGAGCTGTTGTCCAAACATATTCTGCTTCGTAATGCGTATCCCCGACAGAGACAATGCAACCTTCTTCTTGGAGTTGAATCATATTCACCGGCGAATTCAGGTGTATCCGACCCCCTGCTTCTTCAACTGCTTGCGCGAGTGCTTCAACAATCTGCCCATACCCCAGCTTCGGGTAAAGGAAGGTTCTCCCTGCAGGAGTTGACGATTTTACGAGTCTTTTAAGAATCGCTAACGGTGATTTGGCTGAGACTCTACGACGGGCTTGTTCTCCATCTATTGCATGTCCGGGAACTCCCCAAAGTTTTTCCGCATACGGGCTATAAAACTGGGTTGCGACTGTTTTCCCTAGACGATTACTTACCTCATCATCAAAAGTTTGTGGGGATTTTTTTACGAATGGACGTTGCAGAATATCAAGGGCAGAAAGAAATGAGAAGCGAAACGGGAGGTGCTTTATCATGTCCGTTGTTCGTAAAGGAAAGGCAACCCAGCGATCGTAGAGACGGATCCTTCCGTTTCTTTCTCTGACTTGAAGTTCATCTCCTAGCAAGTCAGAAATACGTTGAAGGAGATGTGATGGAGTGGATGGGTGCAGTCGATGAGAACCAAAATCCACTCGTTGTCCTCTAATCTCAAAGCTTCCGGACATTCCGCCAACACCATCAGCGCTCTCATAAACATCAACGTTATGGCCTGCTTCAGCAGCTCTCCATGCTGCCATGAGCCCAGCTGGCCCAGCACCAATAATTGCTATATCAGTCATATTTAACTCCTACTGAAGTCATTGAGTTGGTTTCTCCTCCATCTAATATGTAAAGTATGCCTAATTAATAACGTAAACTATACGTTCTACTAAGACGTTACGAATTTTGGAAATGATGACACGAGCAATTGTTACCGGTGCCGCTGGATTTATAGGATCTCACCTCTCAGAAAAACTCCTTGCTGAAGGCTACACCATTCTAGGGATAGACAATTTTGACCCTTGGTATGACCCGGAAATTAAAAAAGCAAATATTAACAACTGTTTATTGCATGACAACTTTGACCTCATTGACGCAGATATTAGATCCGTTGATTTCCTATCTCTTTTCAAAGAAGGCGATACGGTTTTCCACCTTGCAGCACGACCAGGAGTTCAAGATTCATGGGGAAACGGTTTTGCAGATAGCGTTGAAAATAATATTTATGGAACGCAACGCATCTTTGAAGCGGCCTTACATACTGGGGTAAGAAGAGTCGTCTTTGCATCAAGTTCTTCAATCTACGGCGCTTCTGCTACAGAATTGAAAAGAGAAGTACATCCGATAAGTCCATACGGTGTCTCTAAGGCAGCATGTGAACAATTGGCTGAGGTTTACAGAGAACGAGGGTTAGATCTTGTCCCAATGCGTTATTTCACTGTGTATGGTCCTCGACAAAGACCGGATATGGCTATGAATCGTTTATTCAGGGCATCTCTACCTGGCTCTTTCCGTTTCCCTCTTCGGGGAAATGGTACTCAGCGCAGAGAATTTACATTTGTGAAAGATGTTGTTGAAGCCACTATCAGAGCTGGATACACGTTAGAAAATGCCTCATCCGAAGCGTTTGATATCGGTGGAGGGGTTTCTGCCTCTCTTGCTGAAGTAATGGACATGGTTGAAGAAATAGTAGGATCATCCATCCGAGTTGATCAACATCCACTTGCAGCCGGAGATCCTCTCATTACAGTTGCTTCCACAGAATCAGCGAAAGAATTACTTGGTTGGGAAGCAACAACATCTTTACGTGATGGACTTCAGGAACACTATGAATCATTTAGTGGAAGTTTAACTTTAGTTTCGTAACCCGATATCTATTCAGGGCTTCAGCTCTTTTCAAAAACCCTTTTAGAAACACTCAATTTCTTTCTCGTTCCTTCAATCATGAGTACGTTTGATGTTTCTCTGTATCGAAGGGCTGGATTACTCGATTGAACAATTTGCTTTTTCAACACAGTCAAAATTATTGCTAATCCTAGGGCGGTGAGCCACGCAGCATTAAGCAAGACCGCTCGCTGGTCAAAATCTGTGAAGTCCGGGGATATCGCTGAAATTGATTGATAAATCGGATAACTAGTTTCATGAAAATCAACGACCAGTGTTCTTCGGTCAGTAGTCGCTTCAAAGGCCAGCCATAACCAGGCCGTTGTCCCACTAAGGCCACCAATAAAGATAAACCACTTCCATATTTTGCTTTTCTCAGCAAGAATCGCCATGGCAATAATAGCTGCGGGGAGAATAACAACGAGTTGTCTTCCCGGCCACCACCAACCATGCATTGTTAGAGCAACCCACGTAGCTACCCCCCAACCAACACAAATACAAAAAACCAAATCTAAGGAATTTTTTACTCGATTTCGTAGAAGTGAAGCTACCGAAGGGACCAGTGCAAAAAACGCTGGAGTCCAAGGTATAAGCCCAAATTGTTCATCAAATAGGAGGCCCGATAAACGCCGTGTTCGAGCTGGAATATTAGGGCTTCTCCCAAAGACCTCAAATTCTCCATTTACAAAATGGTCTCCAGTAGCGTATACCGTCCAACCTCCATAAATTCTCTTGTGAACAATGAGATAGGCTGCAGCTAAAACGATCATTATCCCTGTGAATACTGCGAGTTTTCTTTTTTCCGCTTTCCAGTTTCGTAGAAGAAATAGTAGGGCTATAGCAATCGTTACCGGAACGTATTTCACGGATAACCATGGTAGGGCCGTCAATGTGGCCGCTAAACCTATGATTTTGTTCTTTGTTATAGGACCTGAGATGATGCCTATGCTCAAAACAACAGCTAATGCTGCTGGCATCTCAGGGTAGATTTGTGTCGCATAGGACGTCATTGGTGGAGCTGCGAAAAAAATGCCAACGACACCTGCTGCCAGGTTCTCTGAAACATTAAATCTACGAACTGCTACCCATAGCGTTGCCATCGCAGTGAAAGCCGCAATCGCTGCAAGTGTGATTTTCGCAGCCAACCATCCTCCCAGCCCCATAGGAATTGATAAGAGTAATGGAAGCAATGGATCATGTGGACTGATTCGTTGACCATCTTCGTTCAAGTCAATCGTTTGTTGATTTAATCGAATCTCGTGAAATGGCAGATATCGCTGTTCGTCAAGTTCATCGCTTATATCCAGGTCGAAATCTTCGTAAATACTGAGTGCAGTAAGTAAATATTGCGGTTCGTCAACACTGATTTTCGCTCCATATGTGGCCCGTGCATTAATTGCGCTCATAGCTATAAGAAAAGTTGTTGCAAAAACAAGAGCTAATTTAAGCGCAAATGACCTAATCAAAGATGTTCCGCCCTTCGGATAACAAGAAACCATGTCAATAAGAATGAAATAATTACGAGAACTAGTGCCATAATTCCTGCTTCGGCCACAAATGCATCTTCAAATGAGCTAAATATACGTGTCGCTAATGTTGAGAATCCTAGTGGCGAAATGAGGAGCGTAATGGGAAGTTCCTTCATTGTTGACAAAATAACAAGTCCGGCAGCTGCTCCCATACCTGGCGCCATCAATGGAAGATCTATCCGCATAAATCTTGAAGTCTTCTGAGCGCCCAGAGTTCTACCAGCATCATGTAATCTCTTGGGAACTGCTGCAACAGCGACTAAAACGATACCCATAGCTAAAGATCCAAATCGTACAACATACGAAAAAATTAATAACGCTTTTGTATTATTGAAAAGGTCATAGGCCCAATCTGTTCGAAGTGTCCAAAATCGCATGGAAAGCGCGACTAAAAGTCCAGGAAGAGCAAACGTCGCAATAACAACTGCATGAGAAAATGTTCCTATCCGAGACTTATAACGCACAACCATATATGCGATCGGGAGAACCGCTAAAACAGCAGCGATACCAGCAAGCACACTAATAGAAAACGTATTCCAAGCTGATTCCCAAACCTGTTCCCGGTCAATGGTGAGAGGACGACCACCTACTGTAGAACGAAAGATGCCATCTGAAGCCCAGTCTCCAATAGCAAGCATTGGAGCCCCGATCGAGAAAACACTGATAAAGGCTGCAAAGAAGAATGCTGGTTTCCTCCATTTACCGAGCGAATACTCAAGTGGTTCTCCTATTAGAGCTTCATCCATTTTGAAGGTCACACGTGAAAAGAGTCGTTCAGATATGACAATGACACCTGCGAGCAAAAGCAATATGAGACTTAAAGCTAGTGCTACTGACTGATTCGCTAACTGAGACATGAATATCGCTCGCGTTAACGTGTCATAACGCATCAATTGCACAGCCCCAAAATCACTAATTGTGTATAAAAAGACGATAAGAGTTCCCGCCGCTATGACAGGACCTGCTTGTGGGAGCACAACTCTCGTAAAGGTTGTGGCAGGCGACTTACCTAGAACTCTTGCGCTTTCCTCTAGCGACCTCGGTAATTGGCGAAAACGAGCCGCTACAGGTAAATAAACATATGGGTAACAAAATAATGTAAGTACTAGCCATGCTCCAAAGAACCCTCGCATTTCAATTGTTTGTTCAATGCCAATGCTTGAGAAAAATCTGTTTGTTAAACCACCTGGGTTCATTGTTCGAATAAATGCTGCAGCACCAAGGAATGTAGGGAAAACCAAAGGTATTGGGAGAATAACTCTCCAAACCTTCTTCCCATATAAATCAGTTCGGCTAGTTAACCAGGCGAGCAACGTTCCTATTAGGGCGGTTGTTAGAGCAACTGCGAAAGCTAGAGACACGGACCGCCAGAGCGGGGTAAGGATTCTTTTCGTCCCTATCAGACTTAATGGATCAGCGTCTTCTGTGAAATTCCTTAAGACAAGATAAATGCCTGGAAAACTAAAGAGGAAGGCCAGAAGGAATACAGCTGTCCTGAGTCCTGCCGGAGCACCTCGCTTAATTTGTATTTCGGTCACCTATTAAGGATGCCACTAGCCTCAATGATTCGCGACGCTTCTTCGAAACCTCCACCAAGTTTATCAAAATCAACTGAACCTATTTCCAACGCTGTTAGCTCAGGCAGAGCAGCATTTGGAACAACTCCAGCTGCTAGAGGATATTCAAATGTGCGATCAGTGAAATATTGTTGAACGGAAGCAGTCAAAAGATATCCGAGTAGGTCTTCAGCAGCTTCAACATTCTCTGACGAACCAAGCACAGTCGCAGCAGTAATTACCAGAAGAGACCCGATGTCATCATCACTAAAAGCATAATTTAAAGCTTTATGACTATCACCATTTACTGCTACCTCTTGGTAGTTGTAATAGTGATTGACCAATCCCATTGAAATTTCACCGCGTCCGGCTGCTTCAACGATTGACCGATTGTTAGGGTAGTATTTTGCTCCATTGTCTACCATGTCTTTTAACCATTGGGATGCAGTATCTGTCCCATACTGATCCATAAAGACGGTAAACCAATCAATGAAAGACCCATTAGTTCCAGGTATAGCCACCTTGCCCTCAAACTCTGGCCCCGTTAGATCAAAGACTGAATCTGGAAGAGTTTCTGGGCTGTATTCATCAGTGTTGTATACCAGAACACGCTTTCTTCCAGAGAAACCAACCCATGTTCCAGCCGCAGAATGATTTTGCTCCTCCACTAACGAAAGTACCTCGTCATCAATTGTCCCTAATAGCCCTTTTGATTCAAGATACCCAACTGGCCCTGGCGAACGGGAAAGGAAAACATCCGCTTGCGTCTTATCCCCTTCTTCGTTTAAGAGAAGAGCTAAATCAGTTGATGCCCCCCATCGCACTTGAACAGTTGTTCCAGTTTCACAAGCAAAAGCTTCAAGAACAGGATTTATAAGATTTTCAGTGCGTCCGGAATAGATCGTTACTGACCTTCCATTCCCATCAGAGCATTCACCGCTATAAATTTCAGCGGCCCTTCCATCAAGGAATTCAGGGTCGCTTCCACCACAGCCAGTAAGTAGGGTTGTTACTAAAATTGTTGAAAGAAGTATACGTAAAGCCATGGAGAGGAATATATCCCGATTTTTCCAAAAATGTAAAGCTACCCTAACATATTGTTATGATTTTTAAAGCACAGCGAGAACGGATGAAGAATCCTTGGGTTATCCTCACGACGGCCATTTTAAGTTTCGGGATTGCAGCCATCATTATTATCCAATTACTTGATTTCTCCGCATTTAAAGATTCAATTAACCAAGCTGCTGATGAACCGGCGCAAGTAGTCATCGCACTCGGAGTGTTCTGCATAGCTTTCCTTTTCAGAGCGATTGCCTGGAAGAAAGTTCTTCCATCGATATCTCTTGGACAGAGTTTGGCTGGCATCCATCTCTCGCTTGGTGCAAACCATGTTCTCCCCCTCAGGTTGGGAGAACCACTTCGAATCGTCAGTATTATCAAACGAAGCGACACATCACTTGATGCAGCAACCGCTTCCACCCTCACGTTACGGGCAGCTGACATTCTCAGCGTTATCGTTATCGGAATTGTTGTCGCTCCTTCAGCGTTTTCAGATCTTCTTGGCTGGATTGGCTGGTTACTGATCGGCATAATCGCAATTGTCGCTATTGGGTCATGGCGGTGGTTGAAAAAAATTATTCAAAATAATACTGATGTTAAATTACCCGGGCCATTAGCCCTTGGCTTATCAGCTTCAGCATGGTTACTTGAATCTGTATTGGTTTGGCAATGCGCACATTGGGCCGGCCTAGATATTTCGTGGAGCGATGCCTTGTTGGTAACAACAGTTGCAGTTGCGGCGCAAATAGCTGCAATCGCTCCGGGAGGGTTTGGAACGTATGAGGCAGCAGCTGTAGCCGCATATGTCGCGCTTGGTTATGACGCTGACATAGCCCTTGTAGCTTCTTTAACCGCCCACGCACTCAAAACGTCATATTCCCTAATAGTTGGAGGTATAGCAATGGTTACCCCGAAACCAAGTTTGGTTGGCAGATTTAGATTACAGAAAACAGATGAACTTTCTCCGGAGATTCCAACTTCGTTGAACCCTGTTCTGCTATTTCTCCCAGCTTTTAATGAAGAAGATGCAGTCGCTGATTGTATTAAGAGAGCTCCGTCCCAAGTGTGCGGTTTGGATGTGCATTGCCTCATTATTGACGATGGATCCACAGACCGTACGGCAGATGTTGCGCGCGGGGCTGGTGCTGAAGTTCTTTCCTTAGAAAAAAACCAAGGTTTAGGTGCAGCTGTTCGAGTTGGATTATCTGAAGGTGTTAAGAGAGAATCCAGTGCCGTTATTTTTGCAGATGCAGATGGCGAGTACCCCCCAGAAGAATTAGAAAATCTTGTCGCTCCGATAGTTCAAGGAAAGGCTGATTACGTTGTCGGGAGTAGATTCCTAGGGGATATTGAATTTATGCGCCCTCATAGACGTTTTGGGAATTTAGTGCTGACCCGGATTCTCTCAATAATTGCTAGAAGGCGTATCACGGATGGACAAACTGGTTATCGAGCGTTCTCTCCACGTGCCGCTAAAGCCGCTGAAGTTATTCACGACTTTAATTATGCCCAAATTATTACCTTGGATTTATTGGCAAAGGGTTACATCTATCTAGAAGTGCCAATTAGTTATCACTTTCGGACAACAGGTGAAAGCTTCGTGAAGCTCTTCCCTTATCTACGTAAGGTCGTTCCTGCCGTTTATCGAGAATTAAATTCGGTATAACCATAATTTTACTATCTACTAATTTTATATTTTTAAGATTTCTATCGTGAAATGTTTTCAGTTTTAAAAAGGTTGCCTAAGATATTAAGTTAAGTAACCCTTACACCCCAAATAAATGGAGGAAATTTTGAAATCCAAAAAATTTTTACTTTTAATCTTGCCGATCGTAGCTGTTTTCAGCATGGTTGCGGCAAGCTGCGGTGATGATGATGGTGGATCAGTCAGGAATCTAGATAGCTCCGAGAGCTCATCTGGTTCTGGCTCTAGTTCCAGCTCAGCATCCGCATCAGGCTCTAGCTCCGGCTCTAGCTCAGCATCCGCAGTAGCTTCTGCATCCGCATCCGCTTCAGGTTCTGGATCTGCTTCGACAGCAGCCGGTGGACCAACAGCTGATGCAACAGCAGCTGACGGCGGATACGCATATGCATCAAACATCGACTCCCATCGTCTAGTAGTTCTAGACATCTGTGATATCAACGCAATCGTTGGTGATTACAAGTGGAGTGAAATTTCTGAAATTTACGCCAATGGTGTTAATTCAGTAAAATCAGATGGTTCAGTCCGGACAATCGGCGGCTTTGCAGCTGGTGAAGGCAAAAAACATGGTCTTGATACATACTATGGAACTGCTACACCCCTAAATGATTTTGTCAGCGATGCCCTTAATGGAACAGGCGTATGGGCTGGCGAATCAGATGCTGTCCGTAAACAAGGAGTCCAAAAAGGAATCATGAATCAAACCATGATTGCTTGGGTAGTCCACGAACTTAACTCAGCACTTGCTAAAGCAGCTGATGGTAATTTCGATGCAGCCTCAGGTGCCCCACATAACTGGGATGAAGCCTGGGCGTTCTACCACGGATCAGACCCATCATGTGGTCCATTTGCAACAGCTAACAAGCGTGCTAAAGACTTTGGCACACAAGGCGTCGATGGAGAGACAGCTCTAGCTAATGAAGGTCTCCTCAAAGCTATGAACGATGGCAGAGATGCTCTTCTCGCTGGTGATGAAGCCGGTGCAATAGCTGCAACACGTGATGCTGTAAAGCATGTCTTTATTACATATGCTCAAGCAACGATTAAGTATGCAAGCAAGGTCTACTCAGATCTTGAAGCTGGTGATGCTGAAGCAGCAAGAGTGCATCAAGCTGAAGGTTGGGCGTTCTTCCGAATAATTGAACCTATTCTCGGAAACAACGGCATTGATACCTCAGCAATTGATTCAATTCTCAATATGGAGAATGAACCAGGGTCTGGAAGCGTCGCCGACATTCAGGCTGTGCTTGACCCAGTAATTGCCGACTTTGGCATAACTCCTGAAGAATTTGGCTCATACGGCTGATTCTCAAAGTTCTAGAAAGAGCCGGGTCCTGAAAAGGGCCCGGCTTTTTTAATTACGTCGTCGTGACTTCTATCGTGGGAAGCTAACGGAGGTTAATCCAGAATGCTTAACATCTACACGATCTCCAGCTTTATAAGAAGGAGCTCCGCCACGTCGACAACGGAGGTCAATTCCCGGTGAAGTTTGAATTTCGTATACAGTGTCATGTCCAAAATAATCAACCCGAGTGATTAACGCATCAGATCCTTCAACAAGAAGAACTTCTTCAGGTCGAACAAGAACCTCAACAGAACCATGAGCCGAGTTACAAAGGTTCACTTTCCCTATTGATGTTTCAGCTACATCTCCTGATGCTAACCCAGGGATTTTATTGACCTCACCTACAAAGCCGGCAACCCAAGGGGTAACTGGGTGGTGATAAATTTCCCATGGTGTGTCCTGCTGAATAACACGGCCTTCGTTCATCACAGCAACCTGATCGCCAAGAGTAAATGCTTCGTCTTGATCATGGGTAACAAAAACACTTGTGACATTCAACATTTTTAGAAGGTCAGCGACTTCTGATCGAACTTCAACACGTAACCCTGTATCCAAACTAGAAAACGGCTCATCAAGTAAAAGAATAGAAGGCTGGGGTGCTAGCGCACGAGCTAAGGCCACACGTTGTTGCTGGCCTCCAGAGAGTGATGATGGGAGTCGGTCAGCGAGTTCACTGATACCAACCATTTCCAGAAGTTCCATTGTTTGTGTACTAGGTATTTTTCTTTCAGAACGATTGAGTCCAAAAACAATATTCTCAAGAACAGTTAAATGGGGGAATAGCGCCCAATCTTGAAACACCAATCCAATGTTTCTTTGTTCAGGAGGTGTAGAGAAACCATCTGAAGCCACCCGTTCCCCATCAAGGTGCACGGTCCCAGAGTTTATGGTTTGTAACCCTGCGAGGAGTCGCAAAAGTGTGGTTTTCCCACAACCGCTCGGGCCAAGTACAGAAAGGGAAGAACCTTGTGGTGCGGAAACACAAACATCCGTGAGGATGCGACTATCTCCTATATCAACAAAAACCTGATCAACATCTATGCCAGATTCGACTTCTTTAAGAGCAGTCGGATTTTGAGACGGTAATCTACCAACACGTCTATCATCAAGCATGCTTTACATAGTAGTCCGTTGCTGGGTTTTCTGCAATCTGCTGCTTTACAGCAATGAGGTTAAATCCAGAATTAGAAGCACGGTTAATAAAATAATCACACTTATGTTAAGGGCTGTTATTTTCCATTTCCATTGATGATTTGAAGCATGGAACCGTTTAATGCTGTAAATGTTTGCGACTATTCCTATAAGGCTTGCGACTAAACCTATTCCTGACCCCACCCCGGATGCAACACCTAAAACAGGAGCAAGAATAGGGAAGATTACGTAGGTGAACGCACACCGGATCCCAGAAATAATCATGGCAGTTGAAAAAGTATTCTGTGCTTTTTCGTTACTTACCGTTTCGGTCGCTCCGACTTTTTCAACTGTGCTTTCGCTCACGGATATATCCTATCTCTTGTTTAAGATTTCGTAAGCAGTTTTCAACGCTTCCTGGTGTTTTCCATTAACTGAATGCGAGCCGCCACAAAGCAGTAGCTACGGCGGCAATAATAACAACGATAAAGAATGGGAGTTTCTTCCAAAGTGCAATAGCGGCTGCCAGCAGTCCCACTACTCGTGCATCAAAAACAAGTGAGGAGGTTTCGCTAAACGCGCTTGTAACTACCAAAGCGGCGAGCAGTGGTGTTGGGAGTAGCAATGCTACTTCTTGAAACTTAATTGGTAGCTGGCGGGAATTTCCAAAGTAGATAGGACCTAATGCCTTTAAACAATAGGTGCCGGCAGCGAGGAGAAGAATGACAATAGTCGCATCACTCATTATCTGCTCCTTTCTTTAGTTTCCATGGCCGAACCCAAATTATTGCTCCAGCGGCGGCAATGACAGGAATGCCCGCCGGGGTTATAGGAATAAGAATCAAAGCAATCAAGGCTCCTATCGTTGCGGTGGCTCTATGCGTAGAGTCTTTCAATCTCCCCCAAATCAGGCCAAGAAACGCAGCAGGAATAGTCGCATCTATTCCAAAGTCACTAATAATGGACTCGGTCTCAGAAAGAACAGAGACCCCTATCAATGTCATTAGGTTCCATAGAACAAAAACGCTTATCCCTCCCCACAGATACCCGTATCTCCTATTCTCAACTGAGCTTTGTGACGACGCTACAGCAGTTGATTCATCAATCATTAACTGGGAAATGCAAGCTCTCCAAATAAACGAACCTTTAAGAGATGGGGCTAACGAAACCCCAAACGCTAACGACCGTAGATTTAAAAGGAGCCCAGCGGTGATGGCCGCTATGACAGTTCCATCATCTGCAAGGACGCTAACAGCAGCGAACTGTGACGATCCTGCAAAAACAAGAGCTGAGAAGCCAAGGGCCTCCCACATGCTTATTCCTGCTTCAGCGCAAAGAGCTCCAAAAGCCAATCCAAAAGGAGCTAAGGCCAAACCAATAGATACGGCTTGCGCTCGAATTGCCCGACGTATGGAATCATTTTCCTGCATAGGTTCTCAGGATACGGACTTCCACCAGTTTTAAGAAAAAAGTAACTTCAAAAAAGGCTGACTATCGCCCAGATTGCAGCTATGAGTCCTATGAGGATCATGATTATTGAACGGAATAACGGTGGCCGCTCAAAATCTCTGTCATCAGGGGCATTCTTTGTGTTGATCAAGGCAAGGAAATTCCCAACGGCTAGTGCTCCCCCAAATGCAAGAACTAGAAGAACGATGAGGTTTTCGCCTAAGAACATGTGCTTATTTTAATACTCTTCCGGCGGTGGCGTATCGCTGGCCCTCGCCATATCAGCAAATCGTGTGTAGTGCTTGAGCCAAGCAAGTTTCACTCTACCTGTAGGCCCTGATCGATGTTTCGCTACCAGCACTTCAGCCATTCCTTGATCAGGGGATTCCATATTGTAAACCTCATCTCTATAGAGGAACATGACAACATCGGCATCCTGTTCTATAGATCCAGATTCTCGTAAGTCAGAAAGCATCGGTCTTTTATCTTGTCGTTGTTCAAGGTTTCTGCTCAGCTGTGAGAGGGCGACGACAGGACATTCCAGTTCGCGTGCAAGTATCTTCAAACTTCGGCTAATTTCAGATACTTCAACCTGTCGATTTTCAGCACGTACTCTGCCGCTCATGAGTTGGAGATAATCAACTACCACCATCCCTATCTTCCCTACCCTGCTCTTAAGCCTTCTAGCTTTAGCCCTGATTTCCATCACTGTTGTGTTGGGGTTGTCATCAATCCATAGGGGAGCTCCAGATAGCCGACCCACAGCATGACTAATTTTTGTCCAATCATCATCATTCATGCTGCCAATACGAACTTTGCTTGAATCAACTCGCGCCTCAGTACATAGAATTCTCTGACTGATCTCATACTGGCTCATTTCAAGTGAGAAAAAAAGGACTGGGGCATCGGCTTCCATGGCCGCATGGGCAGCAATATTTAACCCAAAACTGGTTTTGCCCATAGCGGGTCGCGCTCCCACAACAATGAGATTATTAGGTTGAAGCCCGGCAAGGAGTCGGTCTAGCTCTGAAAAACCCGTAGGCGTGCCCGTTACAGTGCTCCCACGCTCAACACGCTCCTCCAAAAGATTCAAAGTTTCATCAAGAAGTTCTTCAAGTGCAGCATAATTACTAGAGTCTCTTCCTTGCGCGAGATTAAATACCAGAGACTCGGCTTCATCTACGGCTTTAACTACATCATCTGGTTGAGAAAATCCGATTTCAGAGATTTCCGAACCTGCTTGTATCAATCGGCGTAATTGTGCGTGTGAATAAACAATACGCGCATATTCAACAGTGTTTGTCGCTGCTGGAGTGTTTGCCTGTAAATCAATGAGTGTCGCGTTCCCGCCCATTCCATCAAGCATTCCGGCTCGACCAAGTTCATCAGCTACGGTCACAATATCTGCTGGTTCTCCAGCAGCGAAAAGTGCTGTTATCGCATTAAATATTTTCTGATGTGCTGGCTTATAAAAATCATCTGAACTTAAAATTTCAATGGCATCTGCAATAGCTTCTTTCGTTAAAAGCATCGCCCCAAGTACGGATTCTTCCGCCGCAATGTTATGAGGGGGAACACGACCAGCCCGTCGTTGCGGTGGATTATCATCCGATGGTTCCGGTGGTAAAAATTGATCAGACATGAGATATTTATAATGCCTTGGTATGACACTTTTTTCAATAGGAAAAGTTGGGGATTTCCGCACTTTATTTGGGGATTTCCCTATGGATGAATCTCTAAAATCTGTGGGTAACTATGAGCTATGGCTAACGTATTTAACATCGTTAAAAGAATCCGTATCAAAAACATACAGAAGCCTTAAAATTTCCATCCCTGAATTTGTGATGTGATGCTCTGCCCCTCCGGGTAAGAAAATGGTATCTCCTTTGACCACTTGCTTCTTCCCTGTCTGGGTATGCAAAGTTCCTTCGCCATCCAAAATGAAATACAGTTCATTTTGGTCGTGGGAATGTCCTCTTTCAGGAACTACCGCATCTATAGGAATTTCAGCTATTCCTGCTGTTAGCCCAGCAGAAGGTGTTCTATCTTTACTTAATAGCGTCCACCAGCGCACAATAAGACCATCATCGGTTGACCAGTTCTCTTCTTCAATATCTTCAATCCGGCGAACCAGTGGTTTATTTGTTGATTTTTCAGGCACCTTCAGCTACCACGTCAACAGAAATTGTAAATTCAACGTCTGGATGTGGCTTAACGGTTACTGGGTACGTGCCAACTTCTTTAATGCTGTCAGTTACCTCAATGGCTTTCCGATCTATCGTAATATTTTTTTGGTTGGAGAGCGCAGCACTTATATCTGCTGATGTGACCGATCCGAAAAGCTTTCCGCCTTCACCTGCTTTCATTTCAATTGAAAGAGTTTGATCTAGCATACGAGATGCCATTTCTTCTGCTTCTGCTTTTTCTTCTGAGGCTTTGAGTTCACGTGCCTTACGCATACTCTCTGCTTCCCGTTCAGCCCCGGCTGTAGCTTTAAAAGCCATACCTTGAGGTATTAGCTTATTTTGAGCAAACCCATCAGATATGTCAACGACGTCTCCTTTGTGGCCGACTCCTTTAACGTCGGCTCGAAGTACAACTTTCACTCTGTCGTCTCCTCTGTTTCAGTTGTTTCAACTTTTGTTTCAACTTCAGTTGCTTCAGAAGTGGTTGCTTCAACGTCAGTTTCCAGCTCTTGTATTTCGTTTTCAACTTCTGGTTTTGGAGGTGAAGGTCGTTTCCGAGATTCTGTGTCTCTTGGTCGGCGATCATCATCTCTTGGTCGACGATCGTCATCTCTCTGACGTCGATCCCCTCCACGACCGCCTCTTTGCGTTGTCACCCGGCTTGAATACGGAAGTAACGCCATTTCTCGGGCATTCTTTATCGCCATAGCGACATCTCTTTGCTGCTGGGCGCTATTCCCAGTGACCCGTCGCGCTCGAATTTTTGCCCGATCGGAAACAAAACGTCTAAGAAGATTAACGTCTTTCCAATCAACATATTCGATCTTCTCTTGCGTTAGGATCGAAACTTTTTTCTTCCCTCTTCGGTCCATAGCCGAAGGGGTTTTTGCTCTTTTCTTATTTTTGGTAGGAGGCATGGTTTCTTCTTTCTAGAACGGTTCTTCGTTGGGGTCATAGGCTGGCGCAGCTGGTTGAGCGGCACTGCTGCTACTTCCGCCGAAATCACCGCCGCTACGTTCTTGTCGATTTACTTCAGCTGTTGCCCATTTAAGGCTTGGGCTCACTTCGTCTGCTTGTATTTCGACCTTCGATCGGGTTTGCCCACTATCTCTATCTTCCCATGATGAGTAGTCCATGCGACCATATACAACCACTCTCATCCCTTTAGATAATGAGGCCGCGCAATTCTCTGCAAGGTCACGCCAACAGGTCACATTAAAGAAATGAGATTTATCCTCTCCTCCATTGGGGCCAGAACGTTGATTCCACGCAACCCCCAAACTACATACCGGCACCCCTGACTGGGTGAACCGCAGTTCTGGGTCGCGGGTAAGATTTCCTACTATCACTATGTTGTTATCAAATGCCATTGTTTCTTTCCTTATTCTCGTTCCAGTGTTTCTAACCTAGTCAACTTTTTTCGAGAAGTCCTCTCCGATTTGCTTCATGATCGGGAAGACGTATGAGTTTGTGTCGTACTATTTCATCCGTGAGCCGTAACGTTCGTTCAAGTGGTTCCATGTCGATTTGACCCGTTGTCATTTCAAGTACGACGTAATGCCCTTCGGACTTGTGGTCTATTTCATAGGCGAAGCGTCGCTTCCCCCATTTGTCTGTTTTCGCGAGTTGACCGCCTTCGTCTTGGATCCAAGTATCAACTTTCGATACGACGTCATCAACCATGGTGTCTTCTTGATCACCATCAATGATTATCATGAGTTCATATGCTCGTGTATTCACTACGAGTTTCTACCTCCTGTGGTCCCGCAAGCGGGGCTCTCAGCCGGTCTGAGGGCAGGTTAAATTATGGTTCTTAGGTTAGTGGCATTAAAGGGAAATACCGACGTGTGTTACCAGCTTGCGAGTGGATCTTCTGACACAGGGAGAGGTGCCCCGTATAAACCGAGTTCTTCCGCTTCTTCAGCAGAAATTTTATAGCTTTCCTCTTCTGTAGGGAAATTCTTGTCACGGACGTCATTGTTGAATGCGGATAGTGCTGTAATTGTACTTTCTTTTAGGTTGGCGTAAGTACGAACGTATTTTGGTTGTAGTTCTTGGTATATACCGAGAAGGTCATGGAACACTAGAACTTGTCCATCACAATCCGGTCCCGCCCCTATCCCTATCGTAGGAATTGAGAGTGAATCAGTAATCATTTTTCCGACAAGAGAAGGGACGCATTCAAGCACGATTGCGAAGCATCCTGCATGGGCTAAGGCTTTAGCCTCATATGAGAGTTTCACTGCGGCATTAGTTGTTCGACCTTGCACCTTGTAGCCGCCAAGTGAAAGAACCGATTGGGGAGTTAAGCCTAAATGGCCCATTACAGGTATTTCAGCACTAGCGATTGCTTCTACCATCCTTACCCGATCCTGCCCTCCCTCGAGTTTTACAGCCTTTGCTCCCGCGCGTATTAGTTTCGCAGCGTTCTTTACTGTTTCTTCTGTCGAAACGTGGTAGCTCATCCACGGGAGATCAGCGACAATGAACGCATCTGGTTCTGCACGTGCAACCGCTGCTGTGTGATGTGCCATGTCATCAATGGTGACTTGTAGAGTATCTTCATATCCCAGCACAACCATTGCTAGAGAATCTCCTACAAGGATGATGTCTGTTCCAGCTTCAACAACCATATGGGCGCCTGGAGCATCGTATGCGGTGAGCATAACAAGGGGAGTTTCACCGTCACTAACTTTATGTTTAGCTATCTTAGGAGCAGTCCAGTTTGAGCCCATTCCTATTTCCCTTCAAATAGTTGTGGTCTTTAAATCTGTTCACAGTGTAGAGGTTTTGTGAGAAATGCCCATCTGGCTCAGAAATTATCAAGTAGTGAAATTAATTTGCTATGGCGTCTGCATAGAGTTGCAGGCTTTCCCAGGCTTTGTCAACAGGCATTCCTCCGCAGAGAGGATGGTGGACGACACGATCAAGTTGGCTTGCTTCGGAAGGTGTTATTACTTGATAAATTCCTTCGTTTCTTAATTCTTCTGGCGTCGAAGCGTGACTGTGCACGGCTGATGATATGTCTGAAGTTTGCCAACTTGCATACTTTGATGCTTCGTTGAGAAAAAATTGGCCTAGTTCTTTCCATGCCTTATCAGGGTCTTCTGCAACAAATGTCATTTTGGTTTCTTCATCTGGCATCGCGCAAAAACCCTGAGTCCCGTTTAGTTCACATTGCTCGTAATAGTACGCTTCAAGTTCTGGAAGGTGAGCGGCGGGGGATAAAGGCAACCCAAATCTGGCTGCTCTCCGTGCTGCTACTTTACTTGTGCCTCCTATCATTATGAATGGATGCGGTTTCGTTACAGGAGAAGGGGTAACACAGTGAGTTTCTCCTCGGTATTCAAATGGTTCACCAGTCCATGCGTTGAGAAGAGTTTGAAGGGATTCGTCCATTAATTTCCCACGATTCTCCCAACTCTTTCCCATCAATTGGTATTCGCTTGGACGATAACCTAATCCTAGAATCACTGTTAGCCTTCCCCCGCTCATTAAATCAATTACAGCGATGTCCTCAGCTACCCGAATCGGGTCATGAAGGGGTAACAGAAGGGCGGAGATCGATGCGGATAGATTCGTTGTTCGCGCAAGCACGGTTGCAGCGTTAATGAGCGGCGTCGGACTCCACGCATTGTCGGCTCCATGATGTTCTTCAAATGTGGCCATGAAAAAACCGTGTTTATCGGCAAATTCCGCCATTTCTAGCATTGCTTTATATCTAGATGACAAAGTCTCCGGGTCAAGAGATGGGTCAATAAGATTGAAGCGAATTAATGATAAAGGCATGAGGTCTCCGGAAAGTTAGCTTGACGAAAAACTAGCCTACATATTACAAATCGTCATATACGCTGCTCTAGAGCGTAAATGCTTTACTCAAGTGATTCCAGGAACATTTCGTGCATACTTCGATTTCGTAACAAGTGAATGTCCCTTTTCGTTTCCTTATACGATCAAGGTCTTTCTGTGAATTAACGCATCTGCCGTGGGAAGGCAATCTTGGCCCAAAGACATAGGTGACAACGACAAGCGTTGCTTCTTCACAAATTGGACAGTTCCCTTCCATCGGAACTGCATAGTTATGCGCAGCTCGAAGAAGTTCTGGATGCGCATCACAAACTTCATGTATGGAGGCCTCCCCAGATGCGTATTTTACTAAAACACGTTTTCTTTCAAGGCGGTAATTTACTTCACTATTTGGCAGGGTATTGATTAGTTCTGAAGGAATAAATCCCATTAGTCAAACGTAGTTTATAAAGGAATCCAGATCACAATTTTCTCTTGTTTGGTTAACTACGGTTACTCCACCAGGTTTGGATGGCTTCTTCAGCTTCTTCTCTTCCGATAGGACCATTTCTGTACCGGAGATCAAACAAATGGCTTATTGCTTCCCCTATTTCTGGCCCTTCTGTAATTCCAAGAATTTCTATGATCTCTGAACCAGATAACGGTAGAGAAAAGTCTTCTAATTCGTGAGCTAGTGATTCTCGCGTCTTTTCCATCGCGTTTATTGTATTTTTTCTTCCACTCCAAGCAGCTAACTCTAATATCTTTCCACGTTGATCTCCTGCTAATACGTGCCACCTTCGGTAACTTTCAGGATCAACAGGAGGATCTTCTTTGTGAGTTTCTAACGTTGCCTTTATTAAGTTTTCTGTCTGTTGAATCCTGTCTTTTGAATATTTCAGTTCCCTCATCCTGTTTATTCCTTGCTCATTAGAAAGGGGTAGTAAGAGAGCTGCCATTCGCAGCTGGGGGTCATTTTCCAGAAGTTCCAGTTCTTGCCAGTTGATTCCAGCTTCTTGCAATTCAGGAAAGAATTGCTCAAAAAGACCACTAGTTAAAAGAATAGATACTCCCTCGTTTGGCGATGGAACTGTTAATAATTTGTCAAACTCATCTCTTACCCGTTCGCGCGAAACTATTTCCAATCGAGGCGCTAAGGCTTCAATGGTCTCCATGACTCCTTCCCCTAAGTTCAATCCGTAGCGAGCGCAGAAACGAGCGGCTCTAAGCATTCGTAAGGGGTCTTCAGAAAACGATATCTCTGGATCTAACGGAGTTCTCAAAATTTTGTTTGAAAAATCTTCGGACCCATTAAATGGATCTATCACCTCACCTGAAGATAGGTCGATGGCTATGCAATTCATTGTAAAGTCCCGCCGCGACAGGTCTTCTTCTATCTCCATTGAGAATTTGACAACAGGTTTTCTTGATTCGGATACATACGACTCAGACCGGTGAGTGGTTATTTCAACGGTTTGTCCACCAACATGGGCTCCTATGGTTCCGAACCGTTGACCTGATAGCCATATATTATCTGCAACTGGTTGGATAATTTTTTTGATTTCTTCTGGGGTGGCGTCTGTTGTGAGATCTATATCTAAATCGTCAATATTTTCTGCATTTGCATACAAATCACGCACTATCCCTCCAACCAAGTAGATTTTTTTGTCCGCATCTTCAAAAGTTTGACGAAGAACCTCTACTCTTCGCATGATTTTTGGTAAATGATTGAATGTCATTTTTCTTGAACTGATTTCTTGATCTGGCTAATGGTTTCTTGCCCTGGTCCCCCATTGGAAACTGGTTCAGGGAAAATAGTTTCACCGGTTAATGCATGAAGAACCGCTGTTGTTGACAGTTCTAAAGCTTTCAGGTCGTAACCTCCTTCTAAAAAGACTAGGCGATGTCCGATTGGAACGGTTTCGATTATTCGAGAAGTGATCAAATTGTAGTCTCCGGATGTAAGCCCAAGGTCAGTTATAGGGTCAAGGCGATGAGCATCAAACCCTGCAGAAACCAGTACCCAGGTTGGGGAGAATCTTTCAACAACTGGTAAAGCTATCTCATCCCATGCTTGAAGGTAAATATCACCTGTGGCTCCCGCGGGCAGTGGAATGTTTAATGTTGTTCCTTCACCTTCACCTTCCCCGATTTCTCCCATAGCCCCAGTTCCTGGATATAAAGGCCACTGATGGAATGAGATAAATAATACGTTTGGTTCAGAATAGAAAACATCCTGTGTTCCATTGCCATGGTGTGCGTCGTAATCCACGATAAGAACTTTTTCTCCAAGGGACAAAAGATGTTTAGCCGCTAATGCGACATTATTTAACAAACAGAAACCCATGGATTGAACAGGGGTCGCATGATGCCCCGGTGGCCTTACAGCACAAAAAGCAGCTTCCCCGTCGCCTTCCCTCAAATACTTGATCGCCTGCAAACCCGCCCCTGCTGCCAGTCGCGCGGCTAACCAGGAGCCCTGACTCATTTTTGTATCTTCATCAACCCTTCCTCCTCCGTCAGCATGTACTTCTTTCAGGTGGTGGACCATTCTTTGCTCATGGACTTTAAAGATTTCATTTTCTTCAACTGGTTCTGCAACTAATTCAGTAACTGATTCTTTTATGTGTGAATTTTCAAAACCTGCAAGAACAGCTTCTAAGCGATCTGGTTGTTCGGGGTGCTTATTGCCGGGGAAATGATCCATGCATAGTTCATTGGTGATAAACAAGATACCCACATCTGCAACAGTACTGTGAAGAAAACAATTTACGAATCTCTATAAAAAAATTGATGTATCGGGTTTCAAGACATTTTTTTACAACAACGTTTCCCCTGTTCAGGGGGATTTGGTGGGAAAAACATTGTTTATTTTTAGGATCTTGACTATGAGGCGGTTAAAGTCTGCCTGAGTTCATCCTTAGGGGGGTTTATGGCAATCAGGATAGTTACTGACAGCGCAAGTGATATTAGTTTGCAAGAAGCGGAAGAGCTCAACATTGAGATAGTGCCATTGTCGATTAGGTTCGGAGAATCTGAATACACAGACCTCACAGATCTTTCAGTTTCAGACTTCTATAAGAAAATGGCTGAAAGTGATTTACTTCCGTCAACAGCAGCCCCTTCACCAGGGGCTTTCGAAGTAGCCTTCAAGCGGTGTCATGAAGCTGGGGCTGATGGGGTCATTTGTATAAACCTTTCTCTCGCGTTATCTGCAACTGGTCAAGCCGCTCAGCTTGCAGCGGATGCATTGTCTGAATTGATTCCTGTTAAATGCATTGACTCAAAGACAATTACCTCTGGTCTTGGGACAATTGTTCGTCTGGCGGCATCAGCTGCTAGAAGTGGCAAATCTATGGAAGAAATTGTTTCTTTAATTGAAAGCATGTCTGAACGAACGCGAATCTATGCGACTTTAGACACATTGGAAAACTTGAAAAAAGGCGGCAGGATCGGCGGAGCGACAGCAATGGTGGGAACAATGCTTCAATTCAAACCCTGCCTTGATCTCAGTAGTGGTGAAGTGGTTGAAGCAGGTCGTCAAAGAACCAGAAAAAAATCTCTTCTCTGGTTACGTGAAGTTCTTGAAGCAGCTGGACCTATAGAAGAGTTGTGCATTATCCACGGGGATGCCCCCGATGTTGATGTGTTTGTCGACTTAATCTCAGACTTGGTACCAGAAAGTAGCATCCAAATTAACCAACTTGGAGCTGTTATTGGGACACATGGAGGTCCACGCGTTATCGGCATAACCTACCTTGTTCAATGAAAGTTCTAACCACCTAATTTGCGTGACTTAGTATGAATAATCATGACTGAATTTCTATCACCAAATTCGAAATTATTGATAGGGCGAAAATTATCAGGCAGATACGTGCTTTCCTCGTTAATTTCATCCGGACAATTTACTCAAATATGGGCAGCGACTGATCTCGTATTATCTAGAGAAGTCGCAGTGAAATTAACGAACCCAGATCTCGTTTCAGAAACACAATTTCTATCAAAATTTCGATCCGAAGCAAGATTAATTTCAAGATTAAATCACCCCTCAATTGTCGCTATTCTCGACACAACTGGAGATGACGAAATTGAAGCAATCGTCATGGAATTAGTTGAAGAAGAAACTTTGGGGTCGTGTATATCCCGAATGGGATCATTGTCCATTTCCTCTGCACTACCAATATTTAACCACATAGTTGATGCTTTATCCTATGCGCATAATCAAGGGCTGGTTCATGGTGATTTAAGCCCCGAGAAAATCTTTCTATGCCCTGATCGCGGTACGAAAATCTCCGGATTTGGTTTAACCGAATCCATTCCGTTCATCAAAGAAAAGAAAGGGGGTTCACAAGACACTATTTCTCCTTTCCAATCTCCAGAAGTCCAAGCTGGGAGTATCCCTGATCAAAAAAATGATATTTATTCTTTAGGGAAACTGCTGCTCTTCATACTTACCGGCACTGTTAATAGCTCACCAGATAATCACGGGTCATTCCCTATAACTGCAGAGATTTTGCGAGCAATTTCAAAAGCGACGGCGCTTGACCCAACTCAGAGATATTCTAGTGTTGTGGACTTTAAAGATGATCTTGAATCAAAGATGGTTGATACTGAAGAGGCACCTAGTGAATCAACCTCGGCTCGTAGATCTCAACCTATTAATGGGCACCTTTTATTCACAAGGTTTTTAACCTTTGGAATGGTCTTTACTTTTGTTCTGGGCATTATCTTTGCAACCAACTTAGATGACAGTCTTTTTGGCTCTAGTAATTCAGATTCCACACCATCTAATTCTTCTTCAGATGCCAATGACTCTCCTGCTCCGGCGGCTTCTTCAAACGATCAGACTAGTGATGAAGAAACTTCTTCCGATTCTACAGAAGAGGCGGCGACGGAAACACAAGAGCCATCAGTTTCCCCAATATTTGAAATGGTTTCAGTAGTTGAAGCTAGAGATTATGACCCACTAGGCGATGGTGTTGAGCATCCGGAGTTGTTGGGCAATCTCCTAGATGAAGATTCGTCAACAATTTGGTATAGCGAAACTTACGCAAATAGATCCTTAGGCGGACTAAAAGATGGAGTGGGTCTTGTAATTGAATTACAGAAATCTTTCCCTATCCAAACAGTCGATATTGAAACCACTAATTCTGATTGGTCGGGAGAAATCTATGTTTCCGAAAACATTGGAGCGAATCTAGCAGCTTGGGGAGCCTCAGCTGCTTCGATTTCAGCCGCACAAGGCAATGCGACGATTGACTTAACTGGCATTACCGGTTCAGCAATTTTGATCTGGTTCACAGACTTAGGGGACGCTTCTCCGCCTGGGGTACGAATGGAAATCTCAGAAATCGAAGTCTCCTAGCTTCTCTAACCTTTCATTCTAATTGAAAGGATACAATGACTCTGGTGAGTCGAAATGAATCTGAATTAATTGCATTAGCACAAAATGGCGACTCCTCTGCGCTAGAAGAACTGTTGCGGCTGCATTATGACATGGTATTTTCAATATGTAGAAAATTAACTGGAAATGACGCGGATGCAAACGACGCGACGCAAGAATCCCTTTTGTCCATCGTTCGAGGATTGCCTTCATTCCAAGGAACCTCAAAATTTTCAACTTGGATTTACCGAATTGCTACTAATGCAACTTTGGATGAGTTACGAAAACGTTCTCGTAGGCCAATCACTGGCTTTGAAGAAAATCATCCTTTGGCTGATAGAGAAACTCGACTTGAAGATTCAGTAATCGATTCTCTAGACATACAAGCAGCACTTGACAGACTTCCAGAAGATTTCCGGACGCCAATAGTACTTAGAGAGAAATTAGGTATGAACTATGAAGAGATCTCAAACCTGTTGCAGCTGCCAGCAGGAACCGTGAAATCAAGAATTGCTAGAGCACGATCAAAGTTAAAAGATGATCTTTTGGGGAACAAAACTATGTTGAGTCCCGTCAAAGAGGTAGATAATGAATAATTCTGAAATACCAAACCATGAGTTAATTAGCGCTTACCTAGATGGTGAAGTGACTCAAGAGGAACGCGCCCTTGTCGAAAACAGTCCCGATCTATTAAGGCAAGTAGAAGAACTTAAATCCCTGTCTAAAGAAATAGAGAAAATCATTTTCAATAATACGGATAGGAAAGAAAGCCAAATACTATCTGCTGTCAATGAATCAGAAAAACTTTTGTTCCAAGATTCCAATATCGCTGAAAATGTTCTACCTCTTCAGAAACCTGCTCGTTCTTCCGCCCTACGGCCTTCACGGACATTGATAATCTCATCTGTAGCTGCTGCTTTATTAGCTTTTTTTGCTATTCCTTTGTTTAAGTCAGGTACACAAGATAGTGACTCTTTTGTTACTGCTGCTGTCATTTCAACTGATTCTGAACGTTCCGAACCACAAGTAATAGAAGAACCTGAGGTGATTACAGAAACAGAAGAAGTCCCCTCAAGTGATGAAAATGATAATGGTGCTGACACTGCTGCTGCGCCTTTTGATGGTGAGTCAGAAGTAGCAACTGATACCTCAGATTCAACGCAAGAAGAAGCAATTGAGCCAACCGAGGTGGAAACAATAGAAGAAAAAAGTGCTTCTCTCACGAATGAGCAAAGTGTAATGTCGTCACCCTCCCCCCCATTTGCAACGGAGACAATTACTACTTATGGGGTTGAATCTACTGGCATAAATTCGTTGTTGCTAGCGGACGCACGAATTGAAACGGGTGAAGGTTTTGACAGTTTCATTATTGAGTTATCTGTTCCTGAGAATGTGAATGCTTCTTCCCCTGATCAACTCATTCCTGGGTCATACGCTGTTGAATTAAATGGGGAGTTTCAGATCTCCGAGGAGGAAACCTTTGTCCTCCCTGAAGAAATTACTAATTATCTTGTCGTGAATTTAACCGCCCATGGCATTATTTGGATTGATGAAGAGCCTGGTTATGAACTTACCTGGGAGCCAAATGATGAAGTTATAGAAGAGGAGGGTTCTAATCTTCTCGCATTTTATCGAGGAGATTTCGAAGGAAACCTTACATTTATTGTTGGAATGGACTCTGTTCGCCCTTTCAGAACATCTCTGGGATCAAATCCCCCTAGATTAATCATAGAAATTCAGCACATTGAATAAACTGAGGGTTTCTTTGCGGACAAATAATATTTGAGTCCAATTGTCCTTGCGAGCATTATTGTCTCTAAAAATTAATGCATTTCCACACTTACAGGGTATTCTCACGGTCATGGTTCAAACGGAAAATTCATTTTCAAATGACGGCGAAAAAGCGAATCCATCCACGTCCTGGGAAAGTATAGCAACCAAAAAAATTGTAGATGGCGTTGAGGTTATAAGAACTAAAACCACTGGGCCAGCTATTCGTATTAGCCGAACCGTTGTGTATGGGTTAACCATGAGTTTAATTTTTTTAATCAGCATCCCTTTCTTAGTAATAGGGACTTCCCGTGGGTTTATTGAACTTTTTGACCACTGGGTGTTTTCTACCCGCGACACAGCTGTTTGGTTCGTATATCTAATGAGTGGACTAATTTGGACTGGCGTTGGACTCTTGATTTGGAAGAAACGGCCTAAAGGGGCTGCTACTCCCAAACAAAAAGTCCCAGATGGTGGGAGTGATAATGTCTGATCCCAGAGAAGTAATTATTATTGGATCCGGTCCAGCAGGGCTCACGGCTGCTATTTATACGGCTCGAGCGAATCTTCATCCATTGGTGATTGAAGGAGAGCCATCCTCTACTAGCGATCAACCAGGCGGGCAACTTATGTTAACCACTGAGGTTGAAAACTACCCGGGTTTCCCTGATGGGATTATGGGTCCTGACCTTATGTCTAATTTCCGTTCTCAAGCAGAACGATTTGGCGCAGATATTTTGACTAAAAAAGTAACACGGGTTGATTTATCATCTTCTCCCTTCGGAGTTTGGGTTGGGGACCCAACCGAAGAAACCCCCAGTTATTTAGCGAATTCACTAATAATTTCTACCGGGGCAAAAGCGTTAATGCTTGAATTGCCCAATGAACTTAGTCTTGTTGGGCATGGTTTATCTACTTGCGCTACCTGCGACGGTTTTTTCTTTCGTGACCAAGAAATCGGAGTTGTTGGAGGGGGGGATTCAGCTGTTGAAGAAGCTGTGTTCCTTTCACGTTTTGGAAGCAAAGTCACAATAATTCATAGGCGCGATGAATTGCGGGCTTCGAAAATTATGCAAGAGCGAGCTCTTTCTAATCCCAAAATTGACTTCCTTTGGAATCATGAAGTGGTGGAATACTTGGGTGGAACAAAACTTGAAGGAGTGAAAGTGCGCAATGTCTTGACAAGTGAAATTAGTGAATTGCCATTATCAGGTCTCTTTGTTGCCATAGGGCATACCCCAAATACTGAGATTTTCAAAGGACAAATCACGCTTCTTGATAATGGTTATATTCAAACTGAGCACGACTCTTCAAAAACAAATGTGGATGGAGTATTTGCTTGTGGGGATGTCCAAGATTTCACATACCGGCAAGCAATCACTGCTGCTGGATCAGGTTGCATGGCTGCAATCGATACTGAACGTTGGCTAGAAGAACAAGATTTGAAGTAACTTGCCATATGTTCCACACAACCAGTAATTTGCCGACTAACTTTAAACCTACGCAACTCTTCTAAAATAGAAACTGGAGATTAAAAATGTCGGATGCGACAACAACTTTAACCGCAGGAACTTTCGATGAAGTAATAAATTCTTCAGAGAAACCAGTGCTCGTTGATTTTTGGGCTGAATGGTGTGGTCCATGTAAAATGATCGCTCCCATACTTGAAGAAATAGCCGCTGAGCAGGACGAACACCTTCAAATCGCTAAATTAAACGTCGATGAAGCAGCTGATGTTGCTCGCCGGTTTGAAGTAATGAGTATCCCAACCTTGATCCTCTTTGAAAATGGTGTCCCTGCTAAAAGAATCGTTGGAGCAAAAAGCAAAGACGCCCTTTTGGATGACCTTTCTGAGTTCCTCTAACTTTTCATCTGTTCATAAACCGGTAAGCTAAAGCCTCATGACGTTTGGAAGCCGGAACGATGGAAAGAAATACAAGTAGCTCAAATAACCTTACCGCTGGAGAAGAAGGTCCTCTTGTTGAGGAACTCCATCGAATGTTAATGAATGCTGGGTTCCCGGTTCAGAATAATATTTCAGTATTCTCAGACGATACTGAAGCAGCATTGCGCCTATTTCAAGAAAGTCGCCGTATTGATATTTCAGGCATATGTGATCAGAGAACTTGGGATGCTCTTTTGGAAGCTGGGTATCTTTTAGGGGACCGTCTACTTTATTTGGGGCGCCCAATGCTTCGAGGAGAAGATGTCGCAGAACTACAAAGGGCAATGGGATCTCTCGGCTTCAATCCTGGCAAGGTTGATGGGATTTTTGGACCTGATTCACAAAAAGCAGTGGAGTTATTCCAAAGAAATTCAGGGTTAGTCGTTGACGCGATTTTTGGTCCTAATTGTTTATCGGCTTTAAAAAAATTAGGAAACCGGAAGGAACAAAACTCTGTTGCTGTTTTGCAAGAACAGGAGCGGATTGTTTCAAAAATTAAAAACGCTGAAATTCCCCACATTGCAATCGGTGACTTAGGTGGATTATCAGCGATGGCTTCTGATTTCGCAAAAATTCTTCGAGAGTCACATATCGAAGCTAATTTGATACAGCACTACGATGTTTCTGAACACGCAAATTACTGTAATAAACATGGAGTTGACTTATACATCGGGCTCTATCCGGTCCAGGAAGAGGAAAAGTCTATTTCTTATTATTCTGCTAAAGGTTTTGAGTCCCCTGGAGGTGCATACTTTACTAAATTATTAGCGAAAGAAATTGCACCTTTTTTTAAAGGGGGAGTGCAAACCCATGGTCACTCTGAGCAAATTCTTCGAGAGACCCGAATGCCTGCTGTGGTTGTTCGGATAGGACCAACGAAGGATTTTGTAGAAATTGCCCCACAATTATCTTTAGCGCTTAAAGAGGCTGTTCTCATCTGGTTTTCGAAGCCATTTGAAGAAATTCCGGCATAATTTTTCATTTTTATCTTTTTTTTAACATTTCCCCTGCTTAGAGGCATAAATTTGAGGAAAATCACAGGTTTTTCCCCAAGATGGGGATAAAAACCTCTGCACAACTAAAAACCCTATATCTTAACTTCAGAGTTGCGCTTGTTAGCCTTTAAATATATGAGGTTTATGCATCAGAAATTATTTTCAATATCCGGCTTAGATCTTCAGTGTCTGCAAACTCAATAAGTATTTTTCCTTTGCGACTTCCAATTGAAACTCCTACCCTAGTTGAGAGTTTCTCACTGAGGATTTGCTCCACTTCTAACTCTGCCGCTGAGCGCTCTTTTGGTTTCTTAGGCTTGCTGCGGACATTGATTCCTTCTCGAACAATTTTTTCTACATCTCTAACTGTAAGTGACTCATTCACAATTCTTTGAGCTACTTGATCCTGCTCTTGTCTTGAAGCAAGTCCAAGCAATGCTCTAGCGTGCCCCGCAGTAATAGAACCACTCAATAGAAAATTCTGTACTGAAGCTGGAAGTTGGAGAAGCCTCAGTGCATTCGCAATCGTTGGCCTACTTTTACCAACACGTTTAGCTACCGCATCCTGGCTTAACCCAAAATCATCAATAAGTTGTTGAAAAGCAGCTGCTTCTTCTAAAGCCCCTAAATCTTGCCTATGTAAATTCTCAACAAGTGCATGTTCAAGGGTCGTTAGATCTTCTATGTCCCGAACCATTGCTGGAATTCGATCAAGCCCAGCTCTTTTCGCAGCTCTCCACCGACGCTCTCCAGCTATTAACTCAAAAGAGTCTGCTGATTTTCTACGCACTAAAATTGGCTGAAGTACCCCCACCTCTCGAACCGACGCCGACAAGCTTTCTAAAGCTTCTTCATCAAAAATATCTCTCGGTTGGAAAGGGTTAACGGTAATCGCTCCAATCGGTAATTCCTGATACCCCGTTGTTCCTGAATAATAATTTCTTTCATGCTCTTTTTGATCAGTGGGAATAAGCGCCCCTAAGCCTTTTCCTAAGCCTTTTTTTTCACGAGCCACTAGAAATCTCCCTTGCTAAAGCCCTATATGCAATAGCTCCTCTGCATTTAGGGTCATAATAAATTATCGGTTGTCCATATGATGGAGCTTCTGACAATCGCACCGATCGAGGGATGACCTGGTTGCAGACTTTATCTCCAAAATGCCCTCTGACTTCTTCTACAACTTGTGAAGCAAGTTTCGTTCGGGCATCAAACATTACTAAAGCAATCATAGAAATATGGAGTTTCTCATTTAAGTGGGTTTTTACTTTCTCAACATTACTTAATAGTTGTCCAAGTCCTTCCAATGCAAGGTACTCGCACTGAATAGGTACTAGAACCTCATCAGCCGCTGTTAGAGCATTGACTGTTAATAACCCTATGGATGGAGGGCAATCAATGAACACGTAGTCATATTCATCAATAATTTTTTCAATGGCTGTTTTTAAGAATCTTTCCCTATTAAATGCAGAAACTAGTTCAATTTCAGCTCCTGAAAGGTCCCTATTAGCTGGCGCCAAAGAAAGCGAAGGCCACTCTGTCGTGACAATACATTCACTCATTTCGGCATTTCCAAGAATAACCTCGTAAATAGATGTTGAAAATGAGTTCGGATCTACACCAAGAGCTGACGTGGCGTTCGCTTGAGGGTCGAAATCAACAACGAGTACTTTGTTTCCAAGTTCTGCTAAACATGTTGCGACGTTTATAGCAGTAGTTGTTTTCCCCACTCCACCCTTCTGATTAGCTACTGTAATTACCCGTGGAGTCGGATTTAACGAGGAAGGATGCTTTGTTGACTTGAGTAAATCTTCCATGTCTTCCGTTTCCCCTGTTCAGAACATATTCAAACAATTCCGGTTTTTAAGTTTTATCACCCTATAAAAATCTGTCAATTCAAATTATTTACACTTGTTTCACGTGAAACTTTTCGTCATAGCGTTTCACGTGAAACATCACCATAAAGGCCTTTTTTTAGGGACCCCTGGCCGCCTTGGGAGCCGATTTCCAGGATTTTTCTGTAATTGCAAGACTTGAAACGTTCCGTTTTCTTGTTTGTATGTTTTTGTGGAAATAAGTCCCGTTTCTTCCAAAGCAGGATTCTCCCAGCGTTTAGTTGTTGTTGGTGGCTCACTAACTACCAAAAATCCACGTAATTTTAGTAGTCGACACGCACATTCTGCTGTAGTTGGCGGTGGACCAAAGGATCGAGCAGTTACAAAATCAGCAGATTCTTCATATTTTTTGTTTCTTGCAACATTTTCAACCTCATCACAAATTATTTCGACCCGTTCCTCTACAGATAAAGTTTTAATTGCCCAAAGTAGAAAATTAGCGCGTTTCTTTTTCCGCTCTATAAGAACAAATGACCAATTTTTTAAAGAATCCGCCAAAATCAAGGCTGGTACTCCCCCACCAGACCCAAGATCAACCACTTTTCCTGGTTGCCTTCTATCGGTATTGTCCATTATTGTCTGAAGAAATCCTTCAGCATGTAAAATATGTTCCTGAACAGGCGGTTTCCCTAAAAAATTTAAGTTTTTCGCACGTATCAGGATTTCTTCTAAATCCATATGAACTATGTGCTTGGGTGTAAAACAACCCGTCTACGAGGCTCTTCTCCATCACTGCTGCTCGTAACACCTTCTATGTCTGTAGTAGCGTCATGGACAATTTTTCGATCTGCTGACCCCATTGGCTCTAACGCTAACTCCTTGCCCGTATCTATGACGGTTTCTGCCTGTTTTTTCGTAAATTCCACGAGAGAAGCTTTTCTTTTCTCCCTGTATCCGCCAACATCAACGGATAAACGGTTTGTTTTCCTGCCACCGGCATGCCGTTGAACCACTGTTCTCGTTATGTCTTGCAATGCGAGCAATGTCCCAGCCTTTGGTCCTATCAAAAGACCTACTTCTTCTCCATCAACAGAGCCAATGATTCTTTCTTCTTCCATACGAATGCTGACTTTGGCATCCACATCAAAATTTGAAACTATCCCCTCTAGAAACGCAATAACAGCTATTTCCTGTTCAGGTTGAGGCATTGGTTCCCGGTCCTCTAACTGTTTCTTTGGTTTGTTAGGGGCTCTTTTAGGTTTATTATCTTGTTGTTTAGTTTGGTTTGATTGCTTAGTTTTGGTTTTGTTATTTGCGGTTTTTTCATTCTTTTTTCTACGATTCCGCTGGTTATTCCCATTTTTTGAAGGAACATCAACCGGTTTTACTCTTGCCCGCACCCGAGCTTCTGTTTTTTTTAACCCAAACAGTCTATTTTCTTCTCGTGTCACTACTTCAAATTCAGCATCTTCTCTTGCTACTCCAAGTTGGTCAAGTGCTAACTCCTCAGCCGCTGCAATATTTTCTGCTCGTACTTCTACCCATTCCATTTTTATCTCTTCTTTTTCTTGTTTCGACGACGTGAGCCTGGCGTGTCTTGTTGATTATTTTTCTTTGGTGTCACCCTTTTTGATGTAGGGCGACTTTGTGGCTCTTTACGCTCTGCCACCTTTCCTTTTTTAGGAGTTTCTGCTGACGCATTAGGTGGTTTTTTCTTGCGTTTTTTTGGCGGGTTTGTTACATGCCGCCTCGATCCATGTACTTCTGTATCTGATTCTGGTCTTCCAGGTTTTTCTTTCTTGGCTGCCTCAACCATTTCTTTTGTTGGTCGTATCAACTCTTCTGATTCAGCGTCATCCCCGTAATATTTTCGTGTTATAAAAAGTTGTGTTAACACTCGGAAAGCGTTGGATGTAAGGAAATAGAAAACAAGAGCTGCCGGAAATGTAAAAGAGAATATTGGCAACATAAATGGCATATATTTCATAATAAATTGCTGCTGAGCAGGCATTTCAGACATAGAGGCCGATGAGCGAGACTGAATTTGTCGTTGTTGATACCAGGCAGATAAGCCCACTAGGAACACAAGTAATAAGTATGGGAATCCACTAATAAAGTTGTCTTTTAGCGCCCCTAAGGGACTTACCGCTAGATCTAATCCCCAGGATTTCATTTTTGTAGCATTAGCTAGGTCTAAATACATTTGCGTATCTTTTCCTACAAAATCAGGGTTAAATACTCGCTCAGGAAAGCCGGTTGTTTGCAACGGGTTATTTCCTGTTAATACTGAGTCCCCAAGTGCTAAACCAACATCGCCTGTTCGTCTAGTAAGTCCTCGAACAGTGTAGAAAAGCCCAAAAAATATAGGCATTTGAGCAAATAATGGCAAACATCCAGCAAGGGGATTTATTCCATTTGCTTGATACAAAGCCATCATTTCCTGATTTAACCGTTCTCGGTCATGACCATACTTTTTTCTCAGTTTCTTAAGTTCTGGGGCTACCCGTTGGGTTGCGATCATGCTTCGTGTTTGCTTTAGTGTTACTGGAAAAAGAACAATCATCACAAAACAGGTAAAGATGATAATTGCTCCGGCATAATCAGGAATCAATGAATAGATCTGCGTTAATATTTTTCCAAAAAATTCTAACATTTGTTGTCCCTTGCGGGAATTGGGTCATATCCATGGCTTCCAAAAGGATGGCATCGACAAAGACGTTTTGTCGTATACCAACCCCCTCGTAAAACTCCATGGGTTTCAATAGCTTCATATGCATATTCAGAACATGAAGGAACATACCGACACGATGGTAATCGGTTAGCTGATAACGTTTGATATGTAGAAATTACCCTTTGAGCAGCTCTTTTATAAATATTTTTATTAATTTTCGTTGTGTTCATTTTTTATTTTTAAGTCTTTTAATGCTTTTCCTAAAAGTTCAATTTTTGGAAGATTTTCTTCTTTAGTTGAATAAACTTTTATTAAATAGTTTCCTTCTGGAATTATTTCAGGGTCTCTAGAGACTAATTTTCTAAACTCTTCGCGGTATTGACGCCGAATTTTGTTTCGAACAACTGCTGTCCCAACTGTTTTTGGTATAGCAAACGCCAAACAAGGTACTTTTGTATTTTCGTTGAGGTAAATCAGTTCAATTGAGCCTTGTTTGGTCCGGGTTCCCCGTCGTAACAAAGCTGCATGTCGATCTCGCCCTTTAACTCTTCCAATTATGCTGACAGTTTTTGCCTTCCACGCCGCCGACGCGCCTTAACAATGGCTCGGCCCCCTCTTGTTGACATTCGTTGTCGAAAACCGTGTTTTTTAGACCGACGACGAACATTTGGTTGAAATGTTCTTTTCACTTTTTAATCCTTTTTAGAAATAATTTAATTCTTGTCAACACACCCTGGCTTCCAAGCCCGATTTTTGATCGGCTTTCGTACTTACCAGGCAGCATTTTTTGTTACTAACACCCTAACGGTAGGGGCTAACTTAAAGCTATCACAACCTTCTGAAAATGTATTTATAAACAATCATAAAAAGTTATCCACAGGCTCTTTGGATGTTTCTAGTTTTGTCTCTCCACACCCTGTGGATAACTGTTAAAAAATGGCTTTGAACAGGGAAAACAAATCCACTGACCTTCCACTGGAAAGTTTTGTTTCCTGCTGCTAAGTTCCTGATTCACATTGAAGAAAACCAAACTCTCCACACCATCGCACACACCATCAACACATTTACCTGACTCTTCGTGGAGTTCAACTAACAAAAAGGAAGAAAATACATGTCAAACGTGACACAACTATGGGATGCATGTGCACAATCTATTCGCGATCAAGTCTCAGATGGAGTCTGGCAATCAACATTTAAAGAAGCCAGGCCTCAATCAATAACAGAAAATGAATTGGTTCTAACCGTTCCAAACCAATGGGTAAAAGCACAAGTTGAAGGAAAATATAATCCGTTGGTAGTCGAAGCACTTGACGACGCTTCTCCGAATCACATTCAACTAATTGTTGAAGTTGACACAAAAAACAATGATGAGGTGGACCTTTTAGAAATAGACACATTAATCCCTGAAAGCAATAGGGAAATTTCTACTTCTACTGGCCCAAGTGCTTATAAACCACCAAAACAAACAACAAAAAATGAAAAATACACCTTTGAGACGTTTGTTACTGGAACCAGCAACCGGTTTGCTCACGCAGCCGCTCTCTCTGTTGCTGAAAGACCAGCTGAATCATATAACCCTCTTTTTATCCACGGAGAAGCTGGTTTAGGGAAAACACATCTATTACAAGCGATAGAAAGCTACATACATGAAAATTATCCAACCCACTCAACAAAATATGTTTCAACAGAAACTTTTTTAAATGAATTTATTAATTCGATTCAAAAAAACAAAAGGTCTGAGTTTAAAAGTAGATACCGAGAAATAGATGTGTTGTTGGTGGACGACATTCAATTCCTTGAAGGTAAAGAAGGGCTCCAAGAAGAATTTTTCCATACATTTAACAGCCTCCACCAAGCCAATAAACAAATTGTCTTATCCTCCGATAGGCCACCGGATGCAATTTCTACTTTAGAAGATCGGTTGCGTAGTCGTTTTAAAATGGGTTTATTAACTGATATTCAACCCCCTGATTTAGAAACCCGTTTAGCTATTCTTCAAAAAAAGGCAGAAAACGAAACCCTTCCAATTCCTGCAGATGTCCTTGAGTTTATTGCCACACACGCTAAAGAAAATATTCGTGAATTAGAAGGGGCGTTAATCCGGGTATGTGCCTTTGCAAAATTAAACAACCAAGAACTAGACATTGATGTTGCTAAAACCGTTTTGCAAGAATTAATCGCTCTGCGTAAACCAAGAGCTATCACACCCCAAGTGATTCTGGATGCAACAGCAGAAAAATTTGGATTACTAAAGGAAGATATTATTGGTCAGCGCCGTCACCGTCCTCTGGTTACTGCTAGGCAAATAGCAATGTATGTTTTTAGAGAATTAACAGAGTTAAGTTATCCAGCTATAGCTCGGGAGTTTGGTGGGAGAGACCACACCACTGTTATCCACGCCGTTGACAAAATAAGTACACTTATGCCTGCAAAACAACAAATTTACGACGATGTAACAGATTTGATTCAAACAATACGCTCTGGTAAATAATTTGTTCCACAATCCTTGTGGAACAATATAGAAACTGTTGAAAACAAAAGGCTTTACTAAAATTTCGATTTAAAACACCAAAATAGGGGTTGTGGATTACTAAGATAATTAACAACTATTCCACACTTCCAACATCCCTCTGAACAGGACAAATAAGGTATTACACACATATACACATACCTACTACTATTACTAAGAATTTAAAAAATACATAAACAAATAAGGAGTTCTCCACAAGTGAAGTTTCGATGCGATCGCGATGACCTGGTAGAAGCATTAAATACAGCTAGTAAAGCTGTTACAAACCGCGCAACATTGCCAGTCTTGAATGGGCTACAACTAACATTAGAAAAAGATGCTTTAGTAATAATAGGAAGCGATCTTGATTTAACAATTACCGTCACACTGGAAGTAAGCGGTGAAAAAAATGGTGTTTCTGTCGTTCCAGCAAAGTTGCTTTCTGACGTTATCAGGTCAGTTGAATCAGGAATTGTAGATCTAACGGTTGAAGAAACAGATTTACAAGTAATAGCAGGAAGAAGCGAATTTGCCCTTAGGACAATCCCAGCTGATGAATATCCTGTATTTGATGAAATTAGTTCAGACCCCGTGACTGTCGATGCATCAATACTCGTTAAAGCATTAGAACAAGTTACTCCTGCAGCGTCATCAGATGATTCTCGACCAATATTGACTGGTGTATATATGGTTGCAGAAGAAGACGGGTTTAGGTTGGTTGCAACAGACTCTTATAGACTGGCGGTTCGCGATATGCCAGGATCTTCTTTATTAGCTGGAAAAAAACCGATTCTTGTACCATCAAGAGCTCTTACCGAACTTGCACGTTTATTAGAAGGAAATCAAGAAGTATCCCTTCATCTAGGCGACAAAGACGCTTCTTTTGTAGTCAATAATGTAAAAATGACAACACGGTTAATAGAAGGGGAGTTTCCAGACTATAAACGTCTAGTTCCAGAGGATAACCCTAATAAATTAACAGCGAACCGAAACGAATTAAAAGACGCAGTGAAAAGGGTGCGATTATTAGCACAAGAAGCAACACCGATACGTTTAGAGATGAATTCTTCCGGATTACAATTGATAGCAAAAACACAAGATATTGGAGAAGCGCACGAAACAGTAGATGCAAGTTATGTGGGAGATGATTTAACAATTGCTTTCAATGCAGAGTATTTGTTGAAAGGTTTAGAAATTGCTCCAGGAGAAGACATAACTCTTGAAACCAGAGATAATCAAAAACCAGCTGTTTTAAAAGCAGATGAACATCCAGAGTTTTTGTATCTTCTAATGCCTGTTCGAATTTCATAAGAGCTGGTTCATGGTTCATGTCCGCCATCTCTGGCTACAGAACTTTCGTAATTACAAAGAACAGGAAATTTCATTTACCAAAGGGACAACAATTGTTTTTGGGGCAAACGGCCAAGGAAAAACAAATCTCATTGAGGCAATAAATTATCTTGGAACAGCCTCCTCTTTTAGAGGAGCACCTATAGATGCTTTGATTAGAAATACTTGTGAAACAGCTGTTATTCGAGCAGAAGTTTCCCACCAAGAAAGAGAACTTTTGGTAGAAGCGGAAATATCAAAGTCAAGACAAAACAGTATTTCTGTAAACAAACAAAAAATTCGACCAATAAGAAACTTGGTAGGGCTTATCCCAATCACTGTTTTTGGCCCAGACGACCTTTCTTTGGTTAAAGAAGGACCGAGTTTAAGAAGAAACTATATTGATGACCTTCTCGTTCAAATACATCCAAAAAATATGAAAATAAGGATGGATTTTGAAATGGTTTTGAAACAGAGAAACGCTCTTTTAAAACAAGCTAAAGGACGTTTAAACAGTGAAGAGGAAAAAACCCTT
>JASLWO010000057.1 GCA_030740795.1 Acidimicrobiales bacterium
TCAGCGAAATTTACTATGGCATATACGAAGGTTGGGTTAACACCTGATGGGACGTCAAGCTACTTCTTATCCCGCCATATCGGATTGAGAAGGATGCTTGATCTGACTTTAACGAACCGTGTCTTATCTGCTGTTGAAGCGGAAGCGTGGGGGTTGGTGAATCGTGTCGTCCCTGATGAAGAGATCGCTGAAGCTACGATTGCTTTAGCTCAACAGTTAGCTAATGGAGCCCCAAATGCCGCTGGGACAGCAAAAACCGTGATCTATCAAGGCTATGAAAGTTCTTTGAAAGAAGCTGGAGATTTTGAAGCAGAAAATATTGTGAGAGCTGCTGGAACGAATGATGGTCAGGAAGGTATCGCTGCTTTTGTTGAGCGTCGTGACCCGGATTGGACCGGGACCTGATCAACTTTTAACTGGTTCGTAGTCTTCTAATTTTGGTGCTTCCATTTCTGATCTAAAGCGGGAAAATGGAAACGGCCAAGCAAATGGAACACCATTATTATCTAGGTACCAACTATTGCAACCAGTTGCCCATACTGTTCCTTTCGCTGCTTCATATCGTTCAGTATCAAACCGGTTGTAGGCTTCTTCGCTTATTGCCGCTACATCTAAGTCGCCTTGGTTGACGTGGTCAACGACTTTGAGGACGTAATCGAATTGCATTTCAGCGGTTTGGATTAATGAGAAGTTCCCTACTGGACTATTGGGGCCGTTGAGCATGAAGAAGTTGGGGAATTCAGGTACTGCTATGGATAAGTATGCTGATGGCCAATCTTCCCAAACCTCGTCAAGAACGATGCCGTTCCGCCCAGTGATATCCATAGGGCGCATGAAAGCATCAACATGGAATCCGGTAGCGAGAACGAGCACGTCCAGTTCATGGAGTTCTCCGCCTGCTCTGACACCATTTTTTTCTATTCGGTCAATTGCTTCAGTGATGATATTCACGTTGGGCCGTTGCACAGCGTCATAGAAATTATGTGAAACAACAAGTCGTTTACATGCCGCTCTGTATGTGGGTCGAAGTTTTTCTCTTAGTTCGAGGTCTTCTACAGTTTCAAGTGCTTCTAAGCAACGGTTTTGTATATCGTCGATAAGTTGTGATTCTCCATCAATGACTGAAGTGGCGAAGCCATCATTAAATGCTCTTGACATTTCAATGTGCATGTTTTGAAGCATGTCGGCGTCTGTTCGGAATGCCTCTCTTTCTTCTTCTGTGTATTCAAGGCGTTCGTTGGGGACAACCCATTGAGCTGTTCGTTGGAAGACGGATAGTTTTTCAACTTCTGGCGCTATTTCAGCAGTGATTTGTACGCCGCTTGAACCTGTACCAATTAGGCCAATTCTTTTCCCTTTGGTTTCAATATTATGATCCCATCGAGCTGTGTGGAACATGGGTCCTTCGAAGTCGTCCATTCCTTCTATGTCAGGGTATTTGGGGTGGTGAAGAATTCCGGTGGCTGCTATAACCCATTTGAAGCGTTCTACATGACCTTTTTCTGTTTCTATTTCCCACTCGTCATCTACCCATGTGCAGCGGGTAACGCCTTCGTTGAAACGGATTGATGGTTCCACTCCGTATTTTATTGCAACATTTTTAAAATATTTATGTATTTCTTCTCCGGGGGAATGTGATGAGCTCCACTCTGGGTTGAGTTCAAAGGAATAACTGTAAATGTGAGATGGTACGTCGCAAGCTATTCCCGGGTACGTGTTTTCTCTCCATGTTCCTCCGACGCTGTCGGCTTTCTCAAATATTTGGAAGGAATATCCGGCTTCTTTAAGTTTTATCCCAGCGAGAATTCCAGACATTCCTGCCCCGATTATTGCAAATGTGTGGTTTTTTGTGTTGTCCATATTATTTTCAGCGTAGCCGGTTTTCGCTGTGAGTCTTAATTGCGGGGAACCTCTCTAAAGGGAAGGTCTTTATCTACCGATGGTTCTCTTGGTAGTCCTAAAACTCGTTCTCCGATTATGTTTCTTTGTATTTCATCGGTTCCGCCTGCTATTGATTTTGCTGGTGTGGATATGAGAATTTCTGCTATTGCCCCATCATGGCCGGATTCTGGTCCTGCGAGCATTCCTTTAGCTCCTGCTATGAGTGTGTGGGTTTTGTTTGCTTGTCTTGCTACGTTGCTACTCATTAGTTTCCCTATGGACCCTTCTGCTCCGGGGGAACGTCCAAGTTTGCGTGCTGTTTTTGCTCGTGCAGCGGTCCATTCCCCTATTCGATGCATTGTTATGAGTTTTGTGATTTCTTGGCGAACATTCGGTTCGTTGTTTTGGTTTTGTTGTTTGGCGTGTGATTCTATGAGGTCTACTCGTCCGGCTCTTTGGGGATACCAGGAATACACTTTGAAGTGTTCTTCGGCTTCGATTTTGGCTTCTTCTACCGCTTTGCTTTTTTGGTTTGCGTACTTTGGTTTTTTTAGACTTGCGAACCCTCGTTCAAATGCGAGTGTTGTAAGTGCCACTGCCCAACCATCACCAGCTGATCCGATGATATGGTTTTTGGGGATTCTGGCTTCTGTCATGAAAACTTCGTTGAAAGAACTATGCCGGTTCATTTGCATGAGTGGCCTTATTTCAACTCCTTTTTGGTTCATTGGTAGTGCGAAGTAGCTCAATCCACGATGTTTTGGAGCGTCCCAGTCTGTTCGAGCTACGAGCAATCCGAGGTCAGCGTGGTGGGCGCTTGTGTTCCAAACTTTTTGTCCAGAGACAACCCATTCATCCCCGTCGAGTTCGGCATGTGTTGTTAAGCCTGCAAGGTCTGAGCCTGCTCCTGGTTCGCTGAACAGTTGGCACCATGTTTCTTCACCCGTTAAGGCGGGTCGAAGGAACCGTTTTTTCTGTTCTTCCCCGCCGTGTTTGAGAATTGTTGGAGCTGCAAGGTTCATGCTGGCTCCAATGGGGGTTGCGACTGCTCCGGCTGTGAGAATTTCTGATCGTACAATTTCATCTGCCCATACTGGGTAGTCGCGACCGAACCAATTGCTGGGCCATGATGGAACAGCCCATTTCTCTTCGACGAGGAGGGTTCGCCATTCCAATAAGGACATGTTCGGATCCCAGGTTTTTTTCATCCATTGGCGCACATGATCGCGAATATTTTTTTCGTTTATTCCCTCCATAGCTCCCCTTTGTGAAATGAACCATACCTGTGTTCCGTGGTTGCTGCTACTTGGTTTGTGACAGCATTTTTTAGTTGAGGAGGCAAAGTCTGTTCTTTTAGGCGAAACTACGGTTACAACAATCGAGGGGGTTAAATGTCAGGGCAATTAGAAAATAAGGTCGCAATCATCACAGGAGCTGGGGAAGGCATCGGGCGAGGGATAGCTAATGCATTCATTAAAGAAGGGGCGAAGATTGTTATTGCTGAAATTAATTCTGAACTTGGGCAGCAAGCGGCGGATGAACTGGGTGAAAATGCTGTTTTTTTTCAAACCGATGTTTCAGTGAAAGCAGATAATGAACGTATGGTCGAAGCCACTGTTAGTAAGTGGGGAACGCTCGATATTTTGGTAAATAACGCTTGGGGTGGAGGCCTAATTTCCCGAATTGAATCAAAATCTCCTGAGTTGATGGACCATGGTTTAAATGTCGGTTTTCTGGGACCGTTATGGGCAATGATTGCGGCTCATCCGGTTATGAAAGAAAAAGGTTATGGGAGAATCGTGAATTTGTGTTCGTTGAACGGGGTGAATGCTCACATGGGCACCGTTGAGTACAACTCGGCGAAAGAAGCTTTGAGAAGTGCTACGCGAACGGCGGCGAGAGAATGGGCGCCGTTAGGGATAACAGCTAATATTATTTGCCCTGCGGCAAAATCAGCATCGTTTTTTAGGGTAATGAGTCAATTTCCGGAGTTGATAGCGGCAGCTGATGCTGCGAACCCTATGGGAAGAATGGGTGATTGTGAAGAAGATATTGGGCCTGTAGCGGTTTTCCTTGCAAGCGAAGGATCTAGTTATGTGACCGGTAATACGTTATTTGTTGATGGTGGTTCTCATATAAATGGTTCTTCTTGGGCGCCGGATTTGGGAGAGTAATACAGTTTCTTAGTCGAAGGCTTTTTTGATTGATTCAAATGGGTTTTTCCGTGCTTCTTTAACTGATTTCTGATATGCGGCTAATGCTTGGAGTTCTTGGGCTGCACGAATGGCGGTTCTTCCCCCTAAGACTTCAAATGATCTATGCACGGAGCGTTTATTCACCTGTTGGAGGTCAGATGGGACTCGGGCAACGGTTTCAGCCATGGCGAGAACTTCTGCTTCGAGTTGGTTGGAAGGATATGCCCGGTTGGCGAAACCGACTTGGACAGCGTCTTCTGCCGTGTAGGTGTTTCCGGTGAGCATCATTTCCATTGATGCTCGTAACCCGAGAATTGGTGTATGGAATTGCCAATCTGGGGTGCTCATCACACGAACTACTGGATAGCCAATAGTGGCATCATCGGCCATGTAGACAAGGTCACATGCTGAAGCGAGTTCAGTTCCGCCAGCCATGGCATAACCATGTATTTGGGCGATGACTGGTTTCGCTAAATCCCAGATACTAAACCAGGTATCTGTTGCCTGACGGGTCCATTGGCCATCTCCAGGAGCGCTATAAATTGGTGGGTTTTCCATTAACCCCCCACTTGTCAGGTCGTATCCTGATGAGAAGCAATCACCTGCTCCACAGATAATGGTCACGCGGACATCGTCGTCAGTGTCATGGTTTTGGAGTGCTTCTAGGATTTCTGTTCGCATTGGTGTGCTGATCGCGTTTCGTTTCTCCGGCCTGTTGAGAATGATCCGGCGTACCCCATCAGCGGGGCTTTCAGTAATGATGTGTTCGTATGTTGTCATTTCTATCTCCTTTCAGACTTCTGGATTTATGGCCTTATCCCTCCGGGGTGAGGTTTCTCTCCATTAAGATCCATGACTGTTATCTTGTACCGGTCAATGATTTCTAAACTGATTTCATTTTTTCCTGTGTGGTCGGGTTCACAAGTTGCGAGGTAAAGGATTGATTCAACCATTGCTTCCATAGATTCAATTTGGTGGGGTTTTAGCATTTTCCCAACAACTACGTCAGCTCCTTCAGAAAGGACAGCTGCTTTAGGTTCAACCGTATTTACTCGTATACCGGTTCCATGGAGTTCAGAGGCAAGAGCAGAGGTTGTACGGTCAAGCATGGCTTTTGTCGCACCGTAAAAGCCATATACGCCGCGGACACCTCCTAAGTCATATGGGGGTCCAGTCGGGTGCTTCTTTGATGCGCTGGAAAGATTAACGATCCATCCTTGTCCATTGTTGATCATTAATGGGAGTGCCTGTTGGGTAAGGTCAAGCGGAGCTTGGACGTTTATTTCCGTCATTAACCTTCGATGTTTCAACGAATAGGTATCAAGGCCTTTGTAAATTGCTGCTGCTGCATTGTTAATGAGGATGTTAACGGATCCGAGAGCTTCAATGGCTTTAGGGATGATTGCCGCCCGCGATGTTTCATTTCCAAGATCTGCTTGAATGACTTCTACATGCCCGCCGTATTGTCGGCAGCGTTCCACTGTTTCGTTAAGGGACCCGGGAAGCGTTGGATGATTGTCGAGAGTTCTAGCGGTGATAGCTATGTCAGCGCCTTCAGCTGCGAATCTATGAGCGACAGCTGCACCTATCCCCCTGCTAGCCCCAGTAATTACTGCTGTTTTGCCGTTCAGTAAATTTGACATGGCCGATACTCGCTCCTTTCTTCTTCTTTGTTTGTAGAACGTTTCCTTCTTTTTCGCAAAATACCGTTGATTGTGTCAAAGTATCCGAAAGAGAAACAGTTGCATAGGAGAGAATATGAGCGAGCATTTAACACGACCGGGGGAAACAGGCGGATGGCCTAAATTAAAGGTTTCCTATAGAACTGATCCTGAGAAAATAGCTGCCCTGCTTCCACCTGGGATTGAGCCAAGTGGGGATCCTATTGTGCAGATCAACGTTTATTGTGTCCCTATCCTTGGAGAACCTGAATACGGAGTCAGTACAAAGGTTGGAGCTTCATTTGATGACATGGAGGGTCTTTTTTGTGTCGGAATGGGCATTGATCAGGAAGCAGCGATTTTTATTAGTCAGGAATTAAATGGGCAACCAAAATTTCCGTGCAATATTTCTTTCTACCGGATAGATGACTTTGTTGAGGCTGTGTGTGAGCATCAGGGATACACGTTCATGGAATTTCGCGGGAATTCGACTGGAAGCTTGAGCCCTGATGATGGGGAGATTGAAGAGAATGAGTGGTGGATTAAATCATCAAGAAAAATTGGTGGGGCTGAGGGTGAGTATGATTTCCCTCCCCATGTAGTTCGTGTCCATAGTGTCAGTGAACGTGTTGAAATTGAAGAACTTTCTGGTGATTTATGCCTTCGGGAAAGCCCATGGGACCCTTATACGGAACTTTTGCCAATGAGAGAGCAAGTATCGGCGCAACTAGTTCGTTCTGCTCATAAGAGCCGTGAAATTACGAACGCTGGTCCTTTGGATCCTGAGGGATTCTGGCCATTTGCTGACACGATCGGTGGTTCACGTTGGCCGGGTGAACGCGGAGGTCCGAGGAACTGGCGTTCTTAGAATAATTTTTATTCAGGCCATCCAGGAAGCAAACCGCGCCGTTTTGTTTCCCTTTGAGCGTTTACTATTTTCCCTCCGTATTCTTCTGCCGCTGTAGGTTCTTGCACGAGCCAGGCAACAGCCGCTCCTATTGCTTCAGGCGGGGCGCTTGGAAAGGCAGTGTATTCTTTGTCTTTGCGTTTCGCTTTCTGTCTTTCCGTTACGACATGGCCGGGGTCAATGTTGTACGTGATTATTCCTTCATCTCCATGTTCAATCATTAAGAGAGGGGCGATTCTTTCTAAAGCTGATTTAGTCATTGCGTAACCAACTCCCCACCCTCCTGAACCGATTTTCCCAGGTGGGTTCGTAAACGCAGTTGCTGAAATCATGTTCACGATGGTCGCTCCCCCTTGCTGTATGAACGTTGGGAGCAGGTGTCGTATGAGAGCGAGCTGGGCAAAAACATTTCCTTCAAATAAACGATTCAGGTAGGGCTGTTCGAGTTCTTTGATTGTCAGCATCGCACCCGTTCCTTGATAAATAGCGTTATTAACAAGGACATCAATATGGCCGAAATGATCTATTGCGGTATCAGCTGCGTGGAGAACCGATTCCCTATCTAATAAATCCATTTCTATTGGTAGGCCCTCTTGCCCAGTTGACTTTATTTGTTCAACTGTTGTATCTAACCCCCCAGGGACAGGTGTAATCCCATCATCGAGAAACGATGTTCCATCAATCATGGTTCGTGCAGAAACCGCTACGTCATATCCCGCTTGAGCTAGTGATATGGCGCAAGCTCTTCCTATTCCTCGGCTAGCTCCTGTTACAAAAGCGACTTTTCTTGTTTCCACCTTTTCTCCTTCACCTTGAAACTCTAGGGTAATGATGTGCTTGCTTTTATGGCTATCACAAAAAATAGAGAATTATTGCACTGAATTGGAGTCCGCTTTGACAACTTCTTTAGATTCTGATCTTTTCCTACCGGATCCTGAGCCTTGCGAGGTCGCATACACCATTATTTCAGTTGATGATCACGTTGTTGAACCCCCGCACTTGTTTAAAGAATACATGCAACCGCAATTACGGGATCACGGACCGCAATTAATTGAAACTGAGCAAGGTCACCAGGTGTGGGAATTCGAAGACGCTACCTATAGCCAGGTTGGAATGAACGCTGTAGCTGGTCGGAAACCAGAAACGGTGAAGGTGGAACCTTTCCGGTTTGATCAGATGCGACCGGGTTGTTACGACATTGACGCTCGGATAAAAGACATGGATCTTGGTGGGATTTGGGCGATGTTGAATTTCCCGTCACAAATCACTGGGTTCTGTGGAACTGTTTTCGCTAAAGCTAAAAATCGTGAGGTTGGTATCGACGCGGTGAGAGCTTGGAATGATTGGATCTTTACTGAATGGTATTCCAAATACCCTGAACGTGTTATCCCCGGTGGGATCACGTACCTAGGTGATAGTGACGAAGCGGTTCGTGAGATTCACCGGAATGCTGAACGTGGTTTCGTTTCTGTAACGCTGCCGGAAATGCCGCATAACGTTGGGTTCCCTAATCTTTGGGATAAAGAGTTTTGGGATCCCATAATTCAAGCATGCGATGATACTGACACCGTTATTTCTCTCCACGTTGGGAGTTCAGGGATGACCCCTTTTACAGCTGGAGCTCCAGCCATGCAGATTGGAGCTACCCTCTTTGGGCAGCTTTCACTGGGTGCTTGCGCTCATTGGTTATGGAGTGAATACCCTATTCGCTTCCCAAATCTGAAGATCGCCATGTCTGAAGGAGGAATTGGTTGGGTTGCGATGCTTATTGACCGGTTAGATAACATCATTGATCGTTCAGGTTACGGTTTGGGGTGGGATGAACGCCCAGCTGATGTGCTTAAGCGCAACTTTTGGTTCTGTACCCTTGATGACCCGTCGACAATAGATACCCGTGATGTGATTGGTGTTGAAAATATTTGTGTTGAGACTGATTACCCGCATGGTGATGGGACATGGCCTGGGACTCAAAAGGTAATTGAGGAAGTTTGGGGGCATGTCCCCGTTGAAGAAATTCGGATGATGTGTTCGGAAAACGCGGCGAAACTGTATCGTCACCCTTTGCCTGATGTCGTTCTTCCACTCGGATAAATCATTAAGGCTTTCATGACTTCTCAAACTCCTGGCAATGTCCCCCCTATTGAAGATTGGAGTCTTCTCCTTGATGGGAAAGTAGCTGTTGTCACTGGGGGAGGCGGTGGAATAGGGCGTGGAATTAGTACCTTGTTCGCCGAACATGGGGCAATGGTTGAAATAGCTGAAATTGATGCTGCCCTTGCAAATTCCACCGTTGAGGAAATCACTGCAACGGGGGGGAAAGCCCGTGCCCATGTCGTTGATGTCCGCGACGAAAACGACGTCGCTACATTGCAGAAAAATGTTTTGGAAACCCATGGATGCATTGACGTCTTGGTAAATAACGTTGGTGATTACCGGCCATTAGTTCGTTTTCTTGATTCGTCTCCTGCTTCTTGGAAGGAAATGTATGACATTAATTTGCATCATGTTTTCCTTGTAACCCACGCTTTTTTGCAATCAATGGTTGATGGTGGAGGTGGCTCTATTATCAATGTTCATTCTGTTGAAGGAATGCGAGGCTATCCGGGGGATCCAGTTTATGGATCAATGAAAGCAGCTGTGAATCATTTTTCTACATGTCTCGCTTCTGGGTTTGGAAGGCGTGGCGTTCGGGTCAATGGTATCGGTGTTGACTTAACGCAAACCTCTCAGGTCGATTACATTTCAGGGTACGAAGACGTGGATCATTTGTGGGAAGCTTGGGCTCCTGTTGGCAGGCTTGGCTGGCCCGAAGATCAGGCGAGAGTCGCTCTTTTCCTTGCCAGCGACCTCTCAGCTTTTGTAACGGGCCACAACATCCCAGTTGATGGGGGGAGCCACGCCGGTGGCGGTTGGTTCTTCTCTCCTGAAACGAAACGTTTTGTGAACCGCCCAAAGACTCTTTAGTTAAGAAGGGGAAGCGATAAGCCCTCCATCTATTTTGAGTACAGCCCCTGTTGTGAATGAACTAGCTTCGCTAGCGAAGTAAAGAGCTGCTCCGACAACTTCATCTGGCTGCCCTCCCCGACCCAGTGGCAGTGCTTTCAAAGATTGATGTGTGGCTTCTGACCATGCGTCGCTTATATCGGTTAGGAACGGTCCGGGCATGATGCAATTGACCCGTACTTGAGGTGCATAAGCACGAGAAAATGATTGTGTTAGTGATTGCAAGCCTGCTTTCGCAGCTCCATAGGGAACTTCGTGGGGACTTGGTTGAGCGGCTGCAACTGAGCTGACATTGATGATTGAACCGTTCCCATCTTTCATCATCTGCTCCCCGAAGATAGCGGAAAGCCTGAAAGGTCCTCGAAGGTTAACGTTAATAACTTTGTCAAATAATTCTTGTGATACATCTGTCAAGGTCTTGTACAGAGGTGACATTCCAGCATTGTTGACTAGAACGTCGCATTTCCCGAATTGGTCGTGAACCTTTTCAAATAACGTATTGCATTGGCTCCAGTCCCCTACATGGCATTCCACAGGGAATGCTTCTACTCCCATATTTTCAGTGATGTGACTAGCTAATGCTTCGCAGTTCTCTTTTTTCCTGCTTGAAATGACTACATTTGCGCCACATCTTGCATAAGCGAGAGCCATTTCCTTACCAAGACCTCTGCTCCCACCGGTGATCGTTATTACTTTTCCTTCAAGGTTTGTGAACATTTTTTCTGGATTCACGACGGCTCCTATCCGATATTTAGTTGAGCGCCTAAACGTAATGGAGTGACGTTAAGCGGGTGGAGTATTCCTGGGTTAGATTCACAAACAGCAGGAATAGCGTTGACTATTCGGTTCGCCGCTGTTCCGTTACCTCCCCCGGCCGCTCCTCTTTCACCGTGTTCTTCTCCATGGACAGTGACTTGTAGCGTGGGTTTCCCTGTTATCTGCACTTGATGCGACCCTTGGCCGGTGGGTGGGTAAGGCCAGTCAGGTGCGCAGTCATCGTCAATGCGGGTGACGTGTTCCATTACTAACATTTTTTTGCCATTGACGATTCCTTGAATTTCGAAACGTAACGCTCCAATGGTGCCTTCTTCAAATTCTCCCATTCCATCTACATGTATAGTTTTTTCAAGGGGTCGTTTTTCGACTTCTGTTCGTATCTCATCAAGTTCTACCCCTAACCCATCTGCGAGTATCCGGATTTCTGGACCCCATACCATTTGTAGAGAAAAATCTAAAACCATTGGTGGGGTTTGATCCATCGGCATGCCAAAACCAACTAGGTTTCGTACTGCATCCGGCTGGTCATATAGCGCGTAATTCATGAGTTCTTGCGATCTGATTTCTGTAATATCAGCACTGACGCCGCTTAGCAGCAGTGGGAGGATGTCACAGGTCCAACCTGGGTCTATTCCTGATGCGAAGATAGATGCATTTCCGGATTCGCATGCTTCATTGAAACGATCAGCGAGGTCTTTAGGCATTGATGGGGGGTGATACATCGGGTAGAAACTTGTTGTGACGACGTTTATTCCCTGCCTTAGCAGCGACTCGACTTCATCTAGTGATTCCATCGGTCGAAAATCTGCATTAACGGTATAAACAACTGCGTCAATATCTTCAGTTAATGCCTCCTGATGGTTATCGGTTGCTACAACTCCCAATGGCGAAATTCCAGCGAGCTCCCCGGCGTCTACCCCGACTTTTTCTGGGTTGCTTACGATCACTCCAGTAAGGTTCAGGTCTTGGTTCGCTGCTACAGATCGAATTGCTGGACGTCCCACATTCCCGGTTCCCCATACAACTACATTCTTCCCCATCGTTGTCCTTTCATGTTTTTCCTTCCTTACGTTATGTGAGAATAGGTTATAGAGCGAACCAGAAACAAAGTCTTCTATTCGTGTTAAGCCAATGTTTTGATTACTGTTAGTAAGAGGAATACATGACCTTCTTGTTGAGGGAAGAACGTCAGTGAGGAAAGTAGCGAAAATGCAGGGATTGATTCTAGAAGGAACGACGGAAGACAGTATTCGTCTATCTAACGATGTTGAACTTGTCGGGGATCTAGCTCCTCGACAAGTCCGAGTGGAGGTACATGCCGCTGGTGTATGTGGTTCGGATCTGAGTTGTGTGCATGGGAAATATTACATGCCGACACCATTGATCCCTGGTCATGAAGCGGCGGGGAAAGTCGTCGAAGTTGGATCAGCGGTTACTTATTGTCAAGCAGGGGATCATGTGATCCTGTCTACGTTTGGCAATTGCGGTCATTGTCCAGAGTGTGAAGATGGCCACCCTGGCAATTGTCGCAATGGCGGCATGGGGGGACTCACCCAGCCATATCGGGAAGGGGACCAACCGTTATATAATTTCGCCAATATTGGGGCGTTTGTTCAAGAAACTATCGTGAATGAGAACCAATGTATCCCTATTCCAAAAGAGGTGCCTTTAGCATCAGCTTCTCTTATAGGTTGCGGTGTGATCACGGGAACCGGTGCCGTGTTCAATCGTGCCAAAGTCCAAATTGGAGACACCGTAGTGGTCATCGGGGCAGGTGGGGTAGGTTTAAATGTTATCCAAGCAGCTCATCTCGTAGGCGCAAGTCAGATAGTGGCGATTGATCGTGTCCCAGAAAAAGAAAATCTGGCGAGAGAGTTTGGGGCTACAGATTTTATTGTTTCTGATAGTGACGAATTTGATGCAATTGCTGCAGTAAAAGAAATTCTTCCTTTAGGCGCTCATCATTCTTTTGAGGTCGTTGGACATACCGGTTTGCTTAGTGATGCTATCAACATGACTCGGGCCGGTGGGAATATCTGCGCGGTTGGGGTCCCTGACCTGACAGCTACGGTAACGTATGGGTTTCAAAGCCTCCACCAAAACAAGCAACTGATGGGCATTCGAGCTGGAGGAGCGAAACCCAGAAAAGATTTTCCAATGCTCGCTGATCTCTATTTGCGTGGAAAACTTAAACTTGACGAAATGATCTCAAATACAGCAGGGTTAGATGGTATTCAAGGAGCGTTTGATGCCATGAAGACCGGGACTGAAGCAAGAACTGTTCTTCTCCCCCATGGTTAATTACTGACGTAAAAAAGGTAAAGTTTTATTATGTTCGACTATCTCATTAAAGGTGGGCTCATCGTAGATGGAACCGGGAGTGACGCGTTCCATGCAGATATCGCCATTAAAGACGATCGTATAGTCGAGATAGGAGAAATCGAAAGCGACTCTCGGGAAACCATTGACGCTACTGGACTCGTTGTCTCCCCCGGTTTCGTGGACCCTCACACTCATTATGATGCTCAAATCTTCTGGGACCCTCGAGCTACCCCATCAAATCTTCATGGCGTTACTAGCGCCATTATGGGCAATTGTGGATTTACGTTAGCTCCGGTCAACACCGAAGAGGACGCTGATTACCTTCGCCGCATGATGGTAAAGGTAGAGGGGATGCCTTTAGAAGCTTTAGAAACCGGTGTGAGTTGGGATTGGAACAGTTACGGGGAATACCTTTCAAAGCTGGAAGGAAACATTGGTTTAAATATTGCGACAATGGTCGGACACTGCGCTCTTCGTTTAGCGGTAATGGGATCTGACGCTACTGAAAAAATCGCTTCCCCTGAACAGGTAGAAGAAATGAAAACTCTACTCTCTCAATGTATTGAAGAAGGTGGATTGGGATTTTCAACAACGCGGGCTTTTACCCATAACGACGGGAATGGAAATCCGGTACCTTCACGCGTTGCTTCTGAAGAAGAACTTCTCAGTTTGTGTGAAGTTGTCTCAGAGTTTGAAGGAACAACATTGGAGTGGGCTAGTGACGGGTGCCTCAACGGATTTACCGATGATGAAGTTGAACTCATGGCAAACATGTCTCTTATTGGACGGCGCCCGTTGAATTGGAATGTTTTAACAGTTGATTCAGCCCGCCCAGATGATTACAAAAACCAGTTGAAAGCTCTAGATACTTGCACAGAGAAGGGGGCCAGAGTCGTTGCCCTGACTATGCCTGTACTGGTTGGAATGAACATGAGTTTCCTTACCTACTGTGGGTTGAATATGATGCCAGATTGGGGCCCGATTCTTGGTCTCCCAGTTGAAGAGAGAATAGAGAAGTTAAGCGACCCGGATGTGCGTCGATTTATGGAAGAACGAGCAGCTTCTCCGGATGCAGGAGTGTTTAGCCGACTCACTGGCTGGGGTCGATATATTATTGGCGATACCTATTCAGAAGAAAATGAAGGGCTGAAAGGAAGAGCTGTTGGGGACATTGCCAGAGAACGAGGGGTCCGTGATTTCTATTGCCTATTGGACATAGTCCTCGCAGATGATTTAAGAACTGTTCTGTGGCCTGCTCCAACCGATGACGATCCAGCTAGCTGGCATATGCGCACTGAAGCTTGGAGGCACCCCGATGTGATGATCGGTGGTTCAGACGCAGGCGCCCATTTGGATCGAATGTCTGGAGCCCCATATACAACAAGTTGGCTGCATGATTGTCTACATGGGAAATCTTTAACCACTCTTGAAGAAACGATCCATCACATTACGCAAGTGCCCGCTGAACTTTTCGGTTTACGTGACCGGGGGATTCTTCGCGAAGGCTGGTTTGCTGACATTGTCGTCTTTGACCCAGAAACAGTTAATGCTGGAGAGGTAGTTCTTGTGAATGACCTCCCCGGAGGAACAGGGCGCCTCTACGCAGATGCGCATGGAGTACATAGAGTTTTCGTTAATGGAGTGATCACAGTAGTAGATAGTCAGTCAACGGATAATCTCCCTGGAACTGTCTTAAAAAGTGGTCAAGATACTTACACGGTTAAAATTCCAGCTGACGCGTAACCTAAAGGTTCCAGCTTTGGTTGTGAATCTATTTTCTTATCTCACAGTGTGGGATGGGTTGTAGCGATTCTGTATGAGTGAGCGTAAACTTCATACTTACAATGTGCAGCTTCAACTTTGTATGTTGTAACCGAAAACCCTCGCCGTACCACTTCGTGCGAGGGTTTTCACTTTTGTACCATCTTGTCGTAAAAAGATTCGTTAAATTGACTCCATAGCATGACGCTGTAAGTTCGGAGTAATAATTGGGGGTTCAAATGCGTTTTGAAGGTAAAAATGTCATAGTAACGGGGGCAAATGGTGGTTTCGGCCGTGCAGCAGCTCTCCGTTTCAGTAGTGAAGGTGCGAACGTCGCTTGTGTGGACCTTTCTAAAGCTGACTTATCAGACTTGATAGATGAAATTGAGGAAACCGGGGGTACTGCAATAGCGGTAGCCTCAGACGTCACTCAAAATAGTGAGGTAGAAAATTACGTCAACGAAACAGTTACACAATTTGGTGGAATTGATGTGTTATTCAACAATGCTGGAATTGAGGGTGTGATTTCCCCTCTTGAAAGTTACGACGAAGAAATGTTCGACAAAGTGATACAAGTCAACGTAAAGGGCGTATGGCTAGGCATGCGCCACTCTGCTGATGCCATGCGGCGAACAGGGGGCGGTGTGATTATCAATACCGCTTCGGGAGCAGGTCTTATGGCAACGCCAACCATGGTGGCGTACGGCGCTAGTAAACACGCTGTTATTGGAATGACCAAAACAGCGTCAATTGAATTAGCTCCTGCAGGGATAAGAGTTAATGCTGTCTGCCCGGGGGTAATAAACACACGAATGATGCGATCAATTGAAGAACAAACTATCCCTGAGAATCCAGAAGAATATGTTAAAGCTGTGAGTGAAAGAACACCTTTGGGCCGTTATGGAGAACCTGAAGAAATAGCTGGCCTTGTCGCATTTTTAGCTTCGGATGAAGCTGCCTATATAACAGGAGCTTCTTATGTGATCGATGGTGGTCTCGTAAACGCATAAGCCTGCTATAACAAAATAATGGATTCCCACAACGCAGATACAAGCAATGCTTCTAAACGGGTAGCGCCATCTTTGTGACAATGAAGAACTTATTACGGGCAACCAAGATCACAAGATTTGATATTGAAGCTTTTCTTATCGGCGCTGCGTTTATTTGGGTGGGAATATACCATTTTTTGAATCAAGGATTTTTTGAAGCAATCGTTCCAACCTGGTTCCCTTATCCAAAATTAGCGAACCTAACTTCTGGTGTAACTGAAATTATCCTAGGGGCGGGATTAATGATCAGGAAGTACAGGCGTTTTGCTTCGTGGGGCCTACTCATACTTCTAGCTTTGGTTTATCCAGCCAATATCGACATGTTCATCAACGACGTTGATACCGCTACCAATGCGGCAGGGGTTACAGAACGGATTGTTGACGCCGATGGTGTAAGGGTGCGGAATTTCATACGCCTTCCTTTTCAACTTCTATTCGCTTGGCTTGTGTGGCGTCATACAAAAGTACAACCTCCCAAAGTCGAATAGTTTCTTAACAGGGTTCAACCTGGGCTAAGAACACGCAAGAAATATTGTCATGTCCTTCGTCATTAAGAGTTACTTGAATGAATCCTCGTTCGGGAGGCCCTATCCAGGTCGCTGAAGTCGTCAAAGGCCCCGACCTTCCTCCTATAAGATATCTGGCATCAAGTCCGGTGATGACACATGGCTTTCCTAATTGATTTTCAGCAAAGACTTGCGCGCTTAGTTCCCCAATTAACGTCATTATGGCCCCTTGAACAAAACCTCCGGGTCTTCGAACAGCTTCTTGGGGAATCATTGATACGCGACCAGTAGAAGCATCTTCAATAGTTATTCCTGCTAAATCTTCAATTGATTGTTCTAATGGGATGACTTCCATTCGCCCCATTTGGTCTCGGACTTTGCCAACATCTGGTTTGGTTTCCCCTTCTCGGAGTGGAGTTCTTATAAAAGTAATATGAGCATGCCCAACTTGAACATTTTGTTCATTCACATATTCGAGTTCTTCAATAAGAAGCCGTTTCCCATGCCGAAGTACTGTGCTTCTCGCTTCAATAGTTTTTGATGGAACAATTTCGCCTCTCCGAAATGAGAAATCAGTGGTGAACGTCCAATCGTCTATAGATGATTCCAGCCGCATTCCAACTACCGTGTCAGCGAGCAGCATGAGTGGCGCCACTCGAATGATCCCATTTGAGGAAAGGTATTCATTTACCTGTACTTGACCCTTGGAACGGTCTGTCAGATCTGGCCTTGCTCCCATTCGTGCCATAACACTAAGGAACTCTGTTGGAAATTTCGCTTCACCCATGAGGATTTCACGCCTTTGCTTAATTAGTCGTGTTTATCTTTCATATGGAGGGGGGTTAACTTTAGGTCCCGGAGTCCAGCTGACTGGCAGATGCTTAATCCCTCCAATGAAATTCGACCTGAGCCTTGCAGGTTCTCCTTCCATACGCATATCTGGCATCCGCGTAGCTATTTCTTTGAAAATAAGTCGAAGCTCTGCTTTGGCAAGGTTAGCTCCAAGACAATAATGGGCTCCTCCTCCTCCAAAAGCGATATGGTCATTTGGGGTACGCGTAATGTCAAACTTAAACGGGTCATTGAATACTTCTTCATCACGATTCGCTGAAATGTACCACATCACGACTCGGCTTCCTTCTTCAATTTCTTGTCCAAGTATTTCGGTTGGGGCTGTAGTTGTTCGTCGAAAGTGAAGCACGGGGGTTGCCCAACGGATAATTTCATCTACGGCTGTATCAATATGGGCTTCAACATCTGATTGGAGTAAAGCAAACTGGTCAGGGTTCGTTAAGAATGCGTGCATGCCATGTGCCGTTGCGTTTCGGGTTGTTTCGTTTCCGGCAACTGATAGCAACAACATAAACACATCGATTTCAAGTTCGGTTAACCGATCCCCATCGATTTCTGCATTTATAAGTTTTGTAATTATGTCATCTTGTGGATCTATTCCGCGAGCAGCAGCAAGTTCATGGGCGTAGGCATATAGCTCCATCGCAGCTACACGCGGGTCTCCTACATATTCCGGATCATCGGTTCCTATAAGTTCATTTGACCATTTAAAAAGCAGGTGGCGGTCTTCTTGAGGGACTCCCATTATTTCAGCGATGGCCTGTAAGGGAAGTTCTGCTGCTATATCTTCCACAAAATCAGCTTCACCTTTGCCGATGACATTGTCCACGATAAGGGTCGCTCTGTGTGCGAGAAATTGTTCCAATAAATGGATCATACGCGGTGTGAAACCTTTGCTTATCAACCTTCTGTGACGGGTGTGTTTAGGAGGGTCGGTATAGAGGATATTTAACCCTCGTTGATCAACAAAATCCCCTTTTTCCATTGCTTCGCCGGGATTGAAAATACTTATCCCTCCAATTTCGCTTGAATAGAGATCGTTGTCACGATTAACCATTCTGACATCTGCATGTTTCACGACGTTCCAGAAACCACCACCGTCGGGATCTTTATGCCAGTACAACGGGGCCTCTTCGCGTAGAGTTTTTAACATCGCATGATGTTCCATTCGAACGAATCGATCAGCGTCAAGTAGATCAATCTCTTCGAGGTTCATGTAGCTCCTTCTATTTACATCTTACGTCAAAAACAGGGGATGTTCCCGAACTAACTTGGTGTTTAAGACTAAGAGAATTTCTTTTTCGTTTACTCGGTACTAAAGTCTTAGTATCCACTAATTAATGAATCCCATTAATTATTTATGCACAAGGAAAGTATATGTCTAGCGACCCCAATCTCTCAAATGACCCATACATAATTGTTTCTTCTGATTCCCATGCTGGGCTTAAATGTGAAGAGTACCGACCATATTTAGACTCATCAGTGCATGCTGAGTTCGATGATTATGTTGCGGAACGGCATGAACATAGACGACTGACTGAAGAGATCAATGGTGAGTATGTCGCTGAATGGGAAGGAGAAAATGCTGACGGGCTTCCCGGGTCGTACGACCCTGTAATTCGAGATAAAGTTCTTGACGCCGACGGCGTTTCCGGAGAAATCATATTCGCTGATGGAGATGCTGTTACGGGAATGGAATCCCCTCCATTTGGAGCTGGTCTAGCAGCTGGCCAAATCACAGACCCCCGCCTAGCATTTGCCGGAGCGAGAGCTCACAATAGATGGCTTGAAGAATTCTGCGCTACAAGCCCAGCTCGAAAAGCCGGTGTTGCTCTTATCCCAATAACACATGGAGTAGATGAAGCTGTTAAAGAAGTTGAAGGTTTAGCTGGGAAACCAGGCATTAAAGGAGTGATGATCCCGACTCTTTGGCATGACTCTCCGCCGTATGGAACAGATCACTACGATAAGTTCTGGGCGGCATGCGCTGAAGCTGGTTTAGTCGTCCATACTCATTCAGGGGAAGCTGACTTCCCAAGTTATGGGGATAACGTCGCTATGTACGTGTCTGAAGTGGCCTTCTGGACCCATCGGGCCTTATGGCAGCTGCTCTTCAGTGGGAAATTTGATAAATTCCCAGGTTTGAAATATTGCGTCGTTGAGTGTGGCAGCTGGTGGGTTGGAGATCTGATTTGGAAATCTGATGTTAATTTCGGAGCCAGTTGGAAAATAAAGAAAATGAGTAGTCGTATGAAAGGTCTTCTGACAAAACTTCCATCTCAATACTTCGGAGAAAGTGTTTTCATTGGAGCTTCCACGATGAGTCGGTATGAGATTCGTGAACGGCACCGGAATGGAATTGATGCTCTCATGTGGGGAACTGACTACCCACACCCTGAAGGGTCTTGGCCTAACACTGTGCACCGTTTAGAAAATGATTTCCAAGATGTGTCCATTGAAGACACGCGACGCCTTCTAGGTTTAAATGCTATTGAATGTTACAACTTAGATATTGATGCTCTCACTGAAGTCGCTAACCGGGTTGGTCCTACTCCTGAGAAACTCAATCAAAACCCCGACTTGAGAACAAGCCCCACTGCGAAACGGGACGCGAGATGGTGGTTTGATGAATATGGAATTGAATGGGTCGGGTCAGAAAGAGGTTTTTAAGCAAATGTTGAAATCTAAAAGCAAACGGAGGCAACTGTGACTATTAAGTTACCGGAAACAGATCACCACATCGTTATCTCAGCGGATAGCCATTGCGGTTCGGACTTGAGAGGGTATAAACCTTTCTTAGAAACGAAATACCATGATGACTTTGAAGAATGGGTAACCGCTTCAGAAGAAGCCGCTTTAAAACAAGAAGCTCTCTTCGCAGGCAAAGGCCGCTCTACTCGTAATGTCGGAATCGACGGGGATCCAGTTGTTGATGGAGATCGTAATTTCTCTTCGGAACGAAGGCTACGTGAACAACAGGCAGATGGAGTTGTTGGATATGTATTATTCCCAAACACCCAACCCCCATTTGCCCCAGCGGCAGCGACCCAATTTGAAGCCCCTCCTTATAGCGACAACTTTGATCACCGTTGGGCTGGGCTGCGTGCTCACAACCGTTGGGTGAAAGAACTCGTTGATGAAGCCCCTGTTCAACGAGCAGGAATAGCCCAAATCTTTCTCGGAGACGTTGAAGGTTCCGTAAAAGAAATTGAATGGGCAGCCGAAAATGGTCTACGCGGAGGGATACTTATTCCCGGCGCTCCCCCTGATTCACCATTTGAGCCGCTTTATTCAGCAAGTTACGAACCTATCTGGTCCGCTGCAGCGGCAAACAACATGACTCTTAACCATCATGTTGGTGGAGCTACCCCGAATTTTGGAAATCACTTCCCTGCGTCGCTGGCAATGTTCATGCTTGAAGTGAAATGGTGGTCTCAAAGAGCGATATGGCATCTGATGTTCTCTGGCGTTTTTGAAAGGCATCCAACTCTCAAATGGATAAACACTGAATCTTCTACATCGTTTGTTCCTGATACTCTTCGGGATTTAGATTCGTTCTATCATCGGATGAAATATTCAAAATACGGTTCTGAATCTATTTTCGGAGGGATGGCTGTTGAGAATATGAGCCTCAAACCCAGTGAATATTGGCAGCGCCAATGCTATGTCGGTGCTAGTTTTTTACGTCCATCTGAGGCGCTTCTATGCCCAGAAATTGGAATAGATAATGTTTGTTGGGGATCTGATTACCCTCATATTGAAGGCTCTCATCCGCACACGCTGGAACATTTACGTTTAACTTTTGCTCAACTCAGTATTGAAGAAACAACAAAGATGTTGACAACGAACTCAGCTGAAGTGTACCAATTTGATTTAGAGGCCCTTAAGCCCCTAGCTGAACAATACTGTCCAACGAAAGAGGAAGTGGCTACGCCTATCTCCTACTCAGATATTCCTGAAACAGCGAAGGGTTGCCCTGCTATGAACCCATTGAATCAAGTTCAAGAAGTTGCCTAATGCCTGAAAATCTAAATATCGAAGGGTCTGTTGCTGTTGTTACGGGCGGGGCAAGTGGTATAGGTAAAGGAATTGCCAAAGCATTGCTCAATAACGGCGCAACCGTTGTAATCGCTGACATAGAACAAACACCTATAAATGACACCATCAAAGAATTCGCTGATCTAGGAACAATTGATGGATACGTAACGGATGTCGCAAGTGAAGAATCTGTTGAGTCATTATCCAATTATGTTTTTGATAACTATGGGAAATGCAACATTCTTTTCAATAACGCTGGAGTAGGTTCCGGTGGTGGTGGGAAAGCATGGCAGAACGAACCCAATGATTGGAAGTGGTGTTTCAGTGTCAACGTGTTTGGTCCGGCTCATGGTGTAATTTCGTTCGTCCCTAAGATGATTGAGTCAGGAGAACCCGGTCATGTAATCAATACATCTTCTGGTGATGGAGGGTTCGCCCCAGTCCCTATGGCATCTGTGTACGCTTCAAGCAAAGCAGCCGTGAGTTGTTTCACCGAAGCGCTTAATCACCAACTTGAAAGCGAAACTGACAACATGGGGGCATCTGTGTTCTACCCATCTGGTGGATTGATGAACACTGGTCTCTTTACCTCTCAGAGAAACCGTCCTAAAGAACTTGAACGTGTCCGAGGGGGAACAGGTAGAAAATCCATGAGTTTCGAAGAGTTAAAGAGTCTATTGGAAAAAGCGGGGCGGGACGTGAAAGTGGCTGATCTTGATGAGCTGGGAGAGTTCGTTGTCAAAGCTGTCCACGAACGTCGTTATATTATTGGCCGAGATCTGGAAGACACAGTTGATTTGCTTCATCGCAGGGCCGACGCTATTTCTGACTTCCTATGTCCCCCACATCACGATATGGGAATATAAATTCTAGTTTTGAATAGATTGGGTCTCTGTCTCTCCCTGCGCAGAGTTTTCAGCCAGTGGCTCAATAGGTTGGAACGCTTTTAAGGGCCAGTATTTAGAGGCGATCTTCCAACCCACATAAGCCAAAACCGCACCAACTACGATGTCCAACCAGAAATGATTAGCGGTGATCACAACAACAATAGTTGTAAGAATCGGGTGCAAAAGGATGAGCCACCGAGCCGGTGATTTTACAATTTTGATGACTGCAAGCGCTATAAGAAGAGCCCAACCTACATGAAGGGATGGCATGGCTGCTAATTCATTAGCAGCTTTCGCTACTCCTAATGAATACGGGTCCGGTCCAAATACTTTTGCTGTATCTATAAAACCATACGATCCGAGCAGTCTCGGTGGCATTAAGGGAAATGCTAAATGGATAATTAATCCCATAAATGTTGCCATACATATTGATGCCCTAACTTGAGGTATCCATTCGACTTTTCGGAACATCACCCATGCAAGGAAAAGGATCATTGATGGGAAATGCATCAAGAAATAGAAACAGTTCGCTATTTTTATCAAGAGATCCAAATCAATCACGGATTGCTGAAAAGCAGCTTCGCTTGGAAAGCCAATCCAGTCTTGGAATTTGACAAGATTCACCGCATTGTCATAAGCGATTTTCGTTGAGTCAGCAGTGATCCTACGAACTTGTGAATAGCCAACCCATATCAATCCAAATGCTGCAAAGTTAAAAACAATGGTTGTTATTCGACCCTGCTTATGGATCCAAGATATTATCTTGTTCATTTTTGGTGTAAGAGTCTGTAGTGCCTGTCCCATTCAGTCCCCCGTAAATTTATTATTCCATACTAAATCCAGTTTTCGAAAAAATAAACTGCACTGGTTTACAAAGAACAAAAACGGGGAAGATGCTAAGTGGATGGTATCTCTTGAGCACGTTAGTCTCTTCTATAAGGAACCTTTATGAGCTTCACCCCTTCAATCTCTCCGATAACTGAGAACAATAAACAATTACAAGAACTCTTGTTAGACCCCGGTGTTGAACTTCCCCCTCTGTTGCCGGCTTTGGCGTTTGCTCTTAATGACTTATCTGTCCTGCCAATAGACCTTTCTTTAGATCCATCGAAAACCCTTGAGGAGCAAGGAGGGTTAACTGTAGAAGAACAGGAAAAAGTTCGGTTGCTCGCCTTTGCAGCGTTGCAGAGGCTTCGAGACGAACCTTTAGGAAACAACAATGTCAGTGATGACGATTTACAAAAAATAATGTCTTGGGCATGTGGAACAGATCTAAACGGATCGTATTTACAAATGCTGAAAGAAGAATTGTCTCCAAACGATAATGACCTTCGATCCCCTGATTGGGTTCAAACTGAAGTTGATGAAGAGCGGGATTTCACTGTTGCTGTTATTGGGGCGGGAATGTCCGGCATCCTTGCCGCGTACCGGTTGAAACAAGCTGGAGTAAATTTCATCCTTTTTGAAAAAAACAGCGGGATAGGAGGAACGTGGTTAGAGAATACGTACCCCGGTTGTCGAGTGGATGTCTCTAACCATGTTTACTGTTACTCATTTATGCAAAAACATGACTGGCCTCATTTCCACTCCACGCAAAATGTCTTGTTGCAATATTTCAATGATTGCGCTGATATTTTCGGAATCCGCGACAATATCCGTTTTGGAACCAATGTTTCATCAGCTGTCTGGGATGAAAACGAAGGAAATTGGAATCTGGAGATTTCCTCAGAAAACGGTGAAGAAATCTTTGCTTGTCAGAGTGTCATAAGCGCTGTGGGGCAACTTAACCGTCCCTCCTACCCTGATATTCCAGGTGTAGACACATACAGAAGGGAATCTTGGCATTCCGCCCATTGGAACCATGATTACGACCTTTCAGGAAAGAACGTTGCTGTAATTGGTACAGGATGCAGTGCTGTCCAGTTCATTCCTAGAGTCGCCGAAGTCGCAGCAAACACTACTATCTTCCAGAGAACTCCAAACTGGTTGATGCCCCGTCCACAATATCAGCAGCGACTTCCAGAAAGTCTTCTGTGGTGTTTTGACCACATCCCCCATTACCACAACTGGTTTCGCCTTCATCTTTTTTGGAGAAGCCACGAAGGTTTACTTCCTCGCCTTGAATTAGATCCCGATTGGGAAAATCCAGGTGACAACTCCATAAGTTCTGAAAACCACGAACTTGGATTAATGCTTCGCCTCTATCTCCAAAGCGAATTCTCAGAACATCCTGAACTCTTGGAGAAAGTAACGCCAAACTTCACATTGGGAGCGAAACGTTTCGTTATTGACGATGGATTGTGGGCTGAGACTCTTCGTCGCGACAATGTGGAGTTGTGTACAGAAGAAATAACAAGCATTACCGAAACTGGTATTGAAACTGTCGGTGGGGAACACAACGAATTTGATGCGATTATCTACGGCACCGGTTTTAAAGCTTCTGAATTCTTAACTCCGATGAAAGTTGTTGGTAGAGGAGGAATTGACCTACATGAACAATGGGATGGTGATGCCAGAGCGTATTTAGGTATCGTTGCTCCAAATTTTCCTAATTTCTTTTTCTTATATGGACCTAACACGAACATAGTGATCAATGGAAGCATCATTTACTTCTCTGAGTGTGAAGTTCATTTCGTCACTCGTTATATAAATTATTTATTAGCAAACAATGTGACCGCTATGGATGTAAAACAAGAAATCCATGATGCTTATAACGATCGTGTAGATGCAGGAAACCGCCAGATGGCTTGGGGCATATCGGATGTGAATAGCTGGTACAAAAATGCCAGTGGGAGAACGGCACAAAACTGGCCATTTTCTTTACTTGAATATTGGGAACAAACTCGTGAAGTTAACCCATCTGATTTTGAGATGCTCTGAATCTCTTCTGTTTTACTCCTAAGCGAAAAGTGATCTAATATTTAACGATCATGGATGCAGATTCTGTTTTTCTAGATATTCAAGATTTCGGGAAAGGGCCCATTGTTGTCTTCACCCATGGGTGGGCGCATAATCGAAACGCTTGGGATGGAGTCATTGACCGCCTAGGAAAAGAAATTAGGAGTATCTCCTGGAGTCTACGTGGCCATGGGGATTCCGAAGCCCCTCCTCCTGGACAATACACTCGTGATCACACTATGAGTGACCTCGCTCGAGTTATTCCAGATACGGGACAGAAAGTGGTTCTCGCAGGACATTCTCTAGGCGGTTATCTTTCTTTAGCTCATTGTCTTAAACACCCTGAACAAGTAAAAGGTTTGGTTCTCATAGCTGCCGGACCTGGTTTTAGGAAAGAAGAAACACGTGAGCAGTGGAATACCTCTGTTACCGAAGGTGCAAAAAAAATGGATATCCCTGAAGGTTCTGAAGCAGCTGCTTTACATACAGATTCTTGGGTTATTGACTCATTGGGTGAAATTACTGTACCGACTCTTGTAATAGTGGGCGAACGTGACAAGCGCTTTGCTGCTTCCATGGCAGTTTTTGAGAAATATTTGAATGTTACATCTTCTATTGTTGTTCCTGATGCAGGGCACTCTGTTCATAGTAAAAACCCTGAACCGGTTGCAGAAGCAATTAGGAATTTTCTTTCTGAAATTGAACACGGCCAGTGAAAGATGATTCTTTCTTAATCATCTACTAATGTCCTTCCCCAAGGGGGTTACATGTCTGGTCCTTTAGATGGAATCAAAGTAATTGATATATCTGCAGTTATTTCAGGTCCTATGGCTTGTCAGGTGCTTGGAGATCAAGGAGCTGACGTCATCAAAGTAGAACCTCCCATTTTGGGAGACATAACGCGGATAGGGGGATTCCGAGTTGGTGATATTTCTGCCATGTTTGCTTCAGCGAATAGAGGGAAAAGATCTATAGCCCTTGATCTTTCAAAGAAAGAAGGAGTTGAAGTTCTCAAAAAAATGGTTGAAACCGCTGATGTTCTTGTCCAAAATTTTCGACCGGGAGCTGTGGAGAGAATGGGAATAGGTCCTGAAACGTTACTTGCGATAAACCCCGATTTGATCTACGTGTCTATTTCCGGATTTGGACCAGATGGCCCATATCGTGATTGGCGGGTTTATGACCCTATTGTTCAATCAGTATCTGGGGTTGTTTCAATCCAACAAAGTCCCGACATTCCTATCCCAGACCTTGTAAGGACAATTATCTGCGATAAAACAACGGCTCTTACCGCCTCGAACGCTATTACTGCTGCTCTTTTTGCGCGCGCTTCAGGGAAAGCTTCAGGTCAGCATATTGAGATACCAATGCTTGATGCAGCGATTTATTGGATGTGGCCTGATGTCTTTATGGGTCATACATTGTGGGGAGATTCCGTAGAACCAGGTCCTCTTATTTACCAGATCTACCGTCTTCAGCAAACATCTGATGGTCATCTTGTATATTTCGTTGCTTCTGATAAGGAATTCAATGGGTTGTCTAAAGCTCTTGATCACCCCGAGTGGATTGCTGACCCCAGGTTTGAAACAATGAAACAAAGAATGGTCCCTGAACATTTTGAAGCTTTAGGTGCTCTTTTGCACAATGCGTTTCTAGAATTTCCAACAGATGTGATCATGGGTCGATTGCGGGAAGAAGAAGTCCCCGCTGCTCAGGTGAATAGCATTGATGAAGTGTTTACCGACCCTCAGGTCGTGAATAATGAACTCATCGTTGAATGGGAACATCCGGACGCTGGGTTAATGAAAATGGCTCGCCCTCCTGTCCGATGGGGGGAAACAGAACCTGAAGTTCAATGGTCAACCGACCACTTAGGGCAAAGCACCACTGCCATCCTTGAAGAGCACGGATATAGCGCCGATGACATAGTGGTTTTACGGGATAAAGAAATTATTGTCAGCGAGTGAATGATTAAGAGCTTTGCTCGTTATCTTCGTTTTCTTGAAGGTCTTCACTCTGGCCTTCTTTGAATTCTTTTTGAGCTTTACCTAGTGATCGTGCGAGTGCAGGTAATTTCGCTCCACCGAATAGAACCAGCAGAATTACTAATACGAGAATCAGTTCACCTGTTCCTATGCTTCCCATGGATATGGACCCTTCTTGTATGCCATCGTGGCTTCTTTAAGGATATCTCTGATTCATTTAGGTTTAAGTGCAAAATTAAGAAACTAATGGTTTCTACGTTTCTTATTTCAAATTTTTCTACCGGGATTTAATCTTCCAACTGGGTCAAATTGATGTTTTAGTGTCTTTGTGACTTCTGATGAAACTGGATCAATGGTTTTGGGGGGTTGGGGACGATCAGCCCATAACGTTCCTACTCCTATAGATGCGATGAAGTTTCCAGTATCTGTTCGATCCACGTGATTAAGGTCCGATGGGGGTAATGACCACCGATAGCGGGGAAGGCCAGGAGCTCCTTCTACTTCCTCGAAATGGCTGATTTTTGATAAAATTTGTTGTTGATTTTCTAGATCGGGCTTGTGTCCTTCTAAATGAACCCATATTGTCTCTCCATCCCAGAGCACTGCTGCTGGCTTGTAAAGAGAATCAAAGATCTCCTTCGGGTTTTTCGATGAGGCAGTAAGCCATTTGCTTGCGGTAGGAATAGGGTTTGTTCGAAGTGTTGCTTCAGCAATGAGTCCCAGCGTGCCAAATGCGCCGACCATGAGCTTATGAAGATTGAAACCACTGACATTTTTCACAACTGGAGCTCCGCATGTAATTATTTCTCCTTCAGCAGAAATGTACCGTAGTTGTAGCACTGCGTCTCTAACTCGTCCTTTCCCTAGAACATTCAGATCATTTTCTCCAACTGCTATTGCCCCTCCAACTGTTCCTCCCCTATCTGGAAGACTGGTCCTTTGCCCTTGGGCTTTTAGGTGATTGTGAAGTTCTGCGACTGTAGTCCCGGCTTTAACTACTACGATCATCTCTTCTGGCTTATGAAATATTGCTCCACTTGGGGCATTTAAGATTCTAGTTTGAGGGGAAGGCAACCCTTTAAGGTTCCAACGTGTCTTACCACCTTCAACAGCTACGGGGCCTATGGGTCCTATTGCTTTGGCGAATTCACGAACGCTATCATCAATCTTTCCTGACATCTTCAAACCCATATTCCTTCGGGTTGCTCTTTCAACGTTTGAATATCAGCGCATGAGTGACCTGTGGGTAGAACTTTCCCTGGGTTTATTAAACATTGTGGATCGAAAGAAGACCTCAACCTATTTTGATGATTCAGGTCCTCATCTGAAAAAAGGTCGGTCATGAATTCTTGTTTCTCTATTCCTATTCCATGTTCTCCTGAAAGCACTCCTCCTGCCCTTAAAGAAATCTTCACTATTTCAGCCGCTACTTTATGAACGCGTTCAATAGTTCCTTCTTCTTCGGCATCAAAAAGTAGAAGGGGGTGGAGGTTTCCATCTCCTGCATGGAAGACGTTCATAATCATAAGGTCATGTTCTGCGGCGAGTTCGTTAACTTGATCCAACACGTCTGCGAGTTGGGAGCGAGGCACTACTGTGTCGTGCAGGTAGTAGTTGGGAGCAATGTAGGTGCTTGCCCCAAAAGCTGATTTTCTTCCTTTCCATAAGGCTTCCCGTTGCCAAGAATTTTGAGCGATTCTGATATCTAATGCTTGGTGTTGTTCAGCTATCTCACAAATACGCTCCGCGTCAATCTCTACTCCATCAGATAACCCTTCTACCTCGACAAGCAGAACGGCTCCAGCGTCGGTGGGATATCCAGCAGGGATATGACTTTCGACCACCTCTACCGTACGTTGGTCCATTGCTTCCATTGCTGCTGGAATAATTCCATCAGCGACAACAGCGCTCACTGTCTCAGCTGCTGTTCTCATGGTGGGAAAAGAAATAAGAATTGTCTTAACAGCTTCAGGGTTTGGAGTAAGGCGGACAGCTATTTTGGTTGTTATTCCCAAAGTTCCTTCGCTTCCAATAAACGCCCCTCTGAGGTCTAATCCTTCGGGTTCCGGGTCAATCCCCCCGAACTGTGCTGTTTGCCCACCTGGGAGAACTACTTCCAAAGCTAAGACATGCGTGTCTGTTACTCCTTCTGCTAGACAGTGAGGTCCACCTGAGTTATTCGCCACATTCCCACCAATTGTGCAAATTTGTTGACTTGACGGGTCAGGAGCATAATGAAACCCCATTGGTCGGAGATATTCGCTTAATTCAAGATTGATTACCCCGGGTTCTACCCATGCAATTCGGTTATCAATGTCTACTTCTATGATCTTTTTCATCTCTGTCATGGCAATAACTATTGGAGCTCCTAACGGAATCGCTCCCCCAGCTAGACCACTGCCAGCGCCACGAGGCACTACAGGGCATTCATGGCGTTGTGCTATTCGCATGATCGCCTGGACTTCATCCGTCGTTATGGGAAAACATACCGGGCCAGCCAAACCCCCTTCGAAAACCGATTCGTCTTTAGAGTGAAGGAGCCTTTCTTCTTCTTCTTCTAACACGCGATCTCGAGATAACGCTTTTTGAAGTTCAGCTACTAAAGGATTCGCAGAAAGCTTTCTGTTATTAAGCTTTTGTTTTATTAATTCTAAAATTGACACTGTATTATTCATCGCTCTTTTCTTAGGGTACAGCTGCGTAAAGGACTCGGGTATTAGTTGTGGAATCTAATGTCACAACGATTTTGATTTTTTAGGTTACCGCTGGAAAAGTAGGTAAAGGAAAAGGAGTGTTTTGATGGTAATTCCCTTAAATCTTTCTGAAATAACCCCTGATTGGTTGCAGCAAGCGTTTCGTTCATCTGACGAATTCGCAGACGTTGAAGTAGAAGATATCACGTGTGAAAATATCGGGGAAGGTACTGGAATTTTTGGGGAGATTGGGTTGCTCTCTATCTCGTACTCCAGCCAAGGAGAAGCTCCGGATTCTTTAGTTGTCAAACTTCCGTGTGTTGAACCTGAAAATCTTGCTATTGCGCAAGCATTGGGGATTTACGCACGTGAAGTCGCGTTCTACCGAACGGTGAGCGTTACTTCAGTTTTGCGTGTTCCAAAATGTTTTTACTCTCAAATGGGTGAAGATGGAAGGTTTGTTCTCCTCATTGAAGATCTCTCACTTGATTACACTGTCGGTGATCAAATTGAGGGGGCAACACATGAACAGGTTTTGAACGCTATAGATGCTTTAGCTCAGTTACATGCTGATTGGTGGGAGAACCCTGAACTTGAATCGCTTGACTGGTTACCGCTTCCAGACGACCCTGCTTACATGGCGGCTGTTCCTGAAATCTACAGAGGTGGAATTCCGGTTCTAGTGAATGAATGGGTTGGAAAAATCCCTGATGAAAGCATAAAAATTGCTCAAGCACTTGAGCCTCGTTTTGAAGAGTTGATGTTCAAGTTTGCGGGAGGCCCTCATACTCTTTCCCACGCTGATACTCGATTAGATAACTTGTTTTTCTCTAAAACGGGTTCTAGCGAAGTAGCTTTCATTGATTTCCAACTGTGCCTACGCTCAAGGGGGATAAACGACATTGCTTATCTTGTTGGGAATAGCGTTCCACAAGAAATCGCATCAACTAATTGGGAATCTTATATTCAGCACTGGATTAATGCGTTAAAAACCCATGGAGTCGAGTACGACTTTGATGACGCTGTTGATCACTACCGTCAAGCCGTTCTTTATTACACGGTTGGGGCCATGTCTCTAATCGCTTCATTTGATACAGGAAACGAACGAGGAGCTGCAATGGCCGAAGCCTATGTAACTCGTATCTTTACCCATGTAGTAGATATTGGAGCTGGCGTAGTCCTAGAAGGTTAACAGATTCACTTTTCCGCTTTTTCATGTTCGAAAGCAATTCGGTACTCTTTCCCTGCTTTTGTGTTCCCAACTTGAATCAAAGACCCAGCGTGTCTGAAGCAATACACCATTTGTTGAGCTACCGATCTAGGAATTTTTGCATTTGCGGCAACATGAGCAGTTGTAAAAACAGGTGGTAAATTATTTGGGAGAAGATCCATAAAGTCATTAATTCCAGAAAAATGCTGTGTTTCATGTACTGCATCTAATTCAGTATTTATTGTTCTGAATCCTCCTCTTTTCCGACGTATCTTCGGATCATATTCTTTGATTTTTTTAACAGTTACCTTTACCACGTCGAAGCTAAGGTTGGAATGAGTTAATAGTTCCGGAATTGAGACAAGTTCTTTAAAAATAGTGTGCGTAGTTTCTTTCTTTGGTGATTTTCTAGGTTTCACTCCTGGCTTTACTATCAGTATTTCTTTGGCGACAGGGAAGATCACTTTTATCTGGTGAGAGTCCAGTAATTTAGTTAATTTTTTCCGCATAGCTGCAAATGAGGATGTTTGTATCTCTATGAGCATTTTCCCTTGTTTGGTGTCTCGAGATATGTCGGCTACGAACCCATCTATGGGAACTTCAAATTGATCTCCTGGTTCTGCAAAAAAGGTTTTTAATGCAGCGTGAAGTGAGCCTTCGTTAAGAGTCCCAATTATCGGGTTTTCAGAAAGGTTTTTTGAAGTCATTGATCACTTAATGCTTTAGATTTTGTGTATTTGGTTTTCGTCTGGCAGTCTTTAAAGTACTGTACTTTGCGGGGGGTTATGGGAAAGCGTTCAACACTGTTTATTCCTCAGGATGGAGATGACTTCTCCGCTGAATGGTTCACTGAGTGCCTCCAACCCGAATATGGGGCTGCTGTTCTTGAAGTTAATCGCGAGGTTATAGGTACGGGAATAGGTTTTGTTGGCGAGGTTTATCGGTGTTTCCTCACGTGGGATGCCATTCGAGAAGACCTCCCTGCCTCTGTGATAGTAAAAGTTCCTTCAAAAATTCCGGCTAACAGAGGTTTAGGTGAAGGGTTACAGTTATATGAGCGAGAAATTATTGCCTACAGGGAACTTTCTAATGGCATGGGAATTCCAATTCCCAAAGTGTATTACACCGCAATGGATGATGACCCTACTCCCTGGTTAGATGCAGTCATTGAATTTCTATTCACTCATCTTCCCCCTAAGGGTGTGAATTGGCTCGCTGTAAAATTTTTAGAATTAGCTGGGAAAAGCCCTGCGCTTCGACGCTATTTGCTCGTTCTTGAAGATATTCATGATGCGCGGCCGCCTAGCCAAGTAGCAGGTGGTTCACTTGATGACGCATCACTGGCATTAACTGCATTGGCCAAGTTTCATGCCACACATTGGTTGCAAGATGCTTCTGTAAATATTTCTCCTAGAGTTTGGCCTCTAGATCGGCTACCAAAAGTCTGGAGGGCTAGTTACCTTCGTAACAGAAATGAATTTGTTGAACGGTTTGGAAATCTTATTGGAGACGAAAAGCTCAAAATACTTGACCAAGCCCAAGAGGAAATTCCTGCTCTTCTAAAACCTCTGGGAGAGCCTCCATGGACACTACTTCATGGTGATTATCGCCTTGATAATATTATGTTCCGTCCTGATGGAAGCATTGTCGTAATTGATTTTCAAATTCTTTCAAAAGGCAGGCCTGGTTGGGATGTCGCCTATTTCATCACCACTGCCCTCACCCCTGAACATAAATCCGAAGAGGAAGCGCTGTTGCGGCATTATCACAATGTACTTTGTTCAGCTGGGGTAGAAGATTACCCGTTTTCTTTATTATTAGAAGATGTCCGCTTGACTAAGTTACTGCTTGCTCATCGCCTTGTTGGTGGTAGGGATGCGTTTGATACTGAGTTGCAAGACACCGATGAAACGTTCGTTGATGTTTTGGTAAAGCGTGTCGTTGGGTGGATTTAATAAAGCTGTTTAGCTAGTTATGAATTTAAACGCTCTTCGGCAAGTTTTATATAGCTTTCATCTGTATCAAACCCTATGTAGTGACGTCCCGCATTCTTTGCAGCAACTGCGGTAGTCCCAGCTCCACAGAAAGGGTCAAGAATTAAATCTCCTTGATAGGAGTAAAGCTCAATGAGGCGTCTGGGAAGTTCAATTGGAAATGGGGCGGGATGTCCTACTCTTTTCGCAGATTCAGGTTGTATGCGCCATGTATCTAATGTCCATGCAAGAAAATCTTCTTTTCTTATTGTATTGAGATGTGGAAATCCCATTTCTTCTCTTTTTTTTCTTGGAATTGCTCTATCTAGCCTTAATTTGCTTGCAACAATAACCCGTTCCGTGACATCACGAAGCACAGGGTTTGATGCTGATTGAAAGGACCCCCATGCGCAACTACCTGACGCTCCTTCTGCTTTAATCCAGATTATTTCTCCTCGGAGGAGGAATCCGATGTCGTCTTGCAGGATGCGAGTGATATCTGAACTGAGAGAACGGTATGGTTTTCTTCCAAGGTTTGCGACATTCACAGCTATTCGCCCACCTGGCTCAAGTATTCTCCAACATTCTGCAAAAACGTTTTTCAGCATATGTAAATACTCAACATAGTTAGCAGGAATACCATTTTCTCCTAGATCTAATTCGTACTCCTTACCAGCAAAATACGGTGGGGATGTGACAACAAGAGCTGTTGAGTTCGTATTTATTGAACTCATATCACGTGAGTCACCAGTTATTAATTGATCGACTGTCAAAGGAGGAGATGGTTGTGTATCTGTGTCTTGTTTAAGTGGTGGGAATCGGTTATAAAAATCATCCGAATTGTGGCTTTCTCTTTTAGAAACCCCAAACGATGATGTTCTTGTCGTATTTTTAGTGCCATTTTCAAGAATTGACATACTTCAACGCTAGCCGTGACTATCCCTAGATCCGCATGCAGTTGTTGATGAAATAAGGAATTTAGTGTTTAACCTGCGGAAATAGGTTTTTTAAAATACCGTACTTTCTTGCCAGGACCATGTTCTCTATCGTGAAATGGCTCCCATCCGAGGTCATTATGAAACGACAATGATTGAGGGTTAGGTGGTTCAATATTTACTTCACAGAGAAGAACTTCTGCTCCTATTGCTTTCGCATAGGTTTCCAACATGTCATAAAGTTGCTTGCCTAATCCATTGCGTTTTGCCTGTACATCAACCATGATTCGATCAACATAACAATAGTTATCAAATTGGTTATCAAGCCATGTGTAATTATCGCTTTGATAGGACTCTCCTGACTCCAACGTTAATAAAGCGGCAGCGACCACCCCGTCTCGTTCAACTATCCATGACTTGTGAGACATTTTAAGAATGTTTTCAAGTTCAGTCTTCGTTAGTTCATTCACTGCTGGAGTAGACGCATTGTTAAGTTTTAAAACACCGTCAACGTCTTCATCTCTTATTTCACGCATCAATAAATGTTCATTCTCAAGAAATTGTTTGGAAAGTTCATAGGTTTCAACCATAGAATAGTCGGGAAGGAGTATTTAAATTGAGCGCTACCCCATTATTATCAGGGGTCCGGATAATTGAGAGTTCATTATTGGGACCTGGCCTTATATCCACGTTTTTCTCAGACCTTGGTGCTGAGGTGATAAAGATTGAACCTCCTCAAGGAGACTACATTCGCCAAATGACATGGCCGATCATTAATGGGGTTTCTCTTCTTCACTTACACACTCATAGGGGTAAGAAAAGTGTTGCCTTAAATCTTAAAACAGAAGATGGTAAATCTATTTATAAAGAACTCGTTGAAAAAGCCGATGCTGTGGTCGAAGCTATGCGCCCTGGAACGTTAGCGAAGCTTGGACTTGGTTACGAGGTGCTTCAGGAAATCAATCCAAAAATTGTTTTTTGTACTTTATCTGGTTACGGATCTTCTGGCCCCTACCAGAATATGCCTAGCCATGGAATTGCTTATGATACGTGGGCCGGTTTAATCACTCCTGAAGTTGATGAATTGGGATTTGCTCGTATCCCTAGGGATATGCCAAATGTTGGTATCAATGTTGGCCCGATGCTGGGAGCATTCGCTTTATTGGCAGGTATTACCCGTGCTAGAGAAACCGGGTTGGGTTGTCAGATGGAACTTGCTCAATCTGATGCAGCCGCATACATGGATTGGTATCGGATTGAAACTTGGAAAGCATACGAAAGATCAGAAAGTGAAGTTACTGGAAACTCTTCAGATAACTATGAACGTCGCCCTCCTGGTCTAGCTGGAATGTGGGACGGTGTCCGTTATCAAATATATGAATCAAGCGATGGTCACGTCTTGTTTATGGCTTCAGAACAAGCATTTTGGAAAAATTTTTGTGATGGAATTGGACGCCCAGACTTATTTGAGAAATGGCCTGGGTCAAAATATGCTGATCACGCTAAGGGGAACTTAGATCTCCAACATGAATTAAAAGCGATCTTTAAGGAGAAAAGTAGTAGTGAATGGATCCAATTTAGTGAAGATGAGAACACTCCAATTGCTCCGGTTTACAATGCAAAAACTGCTCCAAGTGATCCACAGTTCCAGCACCGCCTTCCGTTCTATTCCATTGATGATTTGGGAGCAGAACAACTTCCTTTGCCAGTAAAAATTATTGGCGAAGAAGTTGAAACCCCTTCAAAAGCCCCAACTGTGGGGGAAAACACTGAAGAGGTGCTCGCTGGCCTTCTTGGATATGAAGAAAAAGAAATTAACGACCTTCGCGAGGGTGGAGTTTTTGGGTAACTTCCCCGCTTTGGAGCTTTGAAACATTCCCGCATGAAGTTACTAGCCTTGCCATCATTTCTGCGTAGGACATTAATTCTCCTTTGCCTTCCTCCTGCTTTGCTTTTATCTTTCTTATACGTTCTCATCTCAATGTCTTTATTTCCTTTTTTAGGGATTTATCAAAAAATTACAATATCGAAAAAATCTTCCTCTCGGCATGTCAGATTTTCTTTAATGTTCACCTGGTATTTATTAATGGAACTTTTAGGAGTAGTCGTCGCATTTTTTCTCTGGGTTGTAACTATTTGTGGTTATTTTCTGCAATCACGCATTTCACAAAGGCTTCACGCTTTTGTCCAATTCGTTTGGGCTTCATCGCTTCTCTTCGGAGCCCGTTTATTTTTTAATGCAACTATCGTCTTTCCATCTTTTGCTCCATTCCGCTCAGGTCCTTTACTTATCGCTGCGCAACACAGTAGTTTCTTCGATGCTTTAATCCCAACAGTTCTTTTAGGAAAAGGGGGTGGAAATGTTGTCCCGCGACATGTTCTTAAAAATGACCTTCTTCTGTCCCCATCTCTAGATCTATATGGAAATCGCCTTCCTAATGTATTTGTGACTCGTGGCGCTAAAAATAGTGGCTTAGAGGTTTCAGGGGTTCATTCCGTCACAACAAATCTTGGTAGCGACGGATGCATTATTTTCCCTGAGGGAACTTTTCACACACCGGAAAAATTTGAAAGGGCAATTAAAAAAATAAAAGCGGTAGATCCGTCTCGTGCCCAAAGGGTTAAACACTTAAAGCATTTACTCCCCATTAAACCAGGAGGTGTTTTGGCAATGGTTTCTGCTGCTCCTAAAGCAGATTTGGTATTAATTGGGCATCATGGATTTAAACCTTTCGGTTCTTTTAAAGAAATTATGTTAAATATCCCCTTTAAAGAACCTATAGAAATTTACGTCAAGCGAATCCCCCCACCCACATTCCCTAAAGAGGCATCTACTTGTTTAAAATTTTTAGATAATGAATGGCTCACCATAGACAACTGGTTACAAAGTAAGATTGAAAATCATGACGACCCAAGTTGATGCAGACTTATTTGATTTCGCGAACAGAATAGCTTCAGAGGCTGCAACATTAACTCTGAGTTGGTTTCAAAAACCAGATCTAAAAATTGACCTTAAAGAAGACGCTACTGAAGTAACAGACGCCGATAAAGCGGTTGAAGAATACCTCCGAAATGAAATAGGAAAGAATTTCCCCCATGACACAATTATCGGGGAAGAAGAAGACATGTCCCATGGGTCATCTGCCAGAAAATGGATAATCGACCCCATTGACGGAACTGCTTCATTTGTTCGAGGGGTTCCACTATTTAGTTCGTTATTAGCTCTCATTGATGACCACGGTCCTGCAATAGGAACAATCTATTTGCCTGCATTGGGAGAATACATCGCAGCGGGAAGAGGGTTAGGAGCCCTTAGCTCTCAAACTATTCCCGCAGTTTCTAACGTTAAAAAAATTAAGGATAGCTGTATCTCTTCTAGTAGTTTTGATATGCCATGGTGGCCTGAAAAACCATTAAAGGCGATCCTTTCAAGTGGAGCGAAAACAAGAACCTGGGGTGATGGTTATGGATATTTTCTGGTTGCCACAGGGCAAATAGATGCAATGATTGATCCATCCCTTTACATTTACGACATTGCTCCCATGTTGACAGTCATCCCTGAGTGCGGCGGCTTAATAACAACCTGGGAAGGGGAATCCGTTTTGTTGGATCGAAATGGATGGGTAGCTACCAATACCCACCTCCATGATTCAATATTGGAATTACTTCAGTAAATTAATTTGACGGCATTCCGTCAAATTCCACTGTTTTTATTCCCTTAGCAGTTACCCGATTTAAAAAACTAGTTGAATCAACTATGTTTGCCACCCCGCCAGTAAAGGGGTCTATTAATGATTCCATCATCATTTCTGTAAGTGTTTGAACAACTATCGCTGCCGCTGAAGATGGTGGACTAACTGCCCCAAGGACCCGTGTAATTCGTTCATTTTCTAATCGTCCTCGAACTTCTACTCGGACCGCTCCTATGCCACCATCATTGTGTGGTGGGATTAGCATTGGAAGCCAGGAAGTAAATCGATCCTGTCGTGTAGCTGAAAGCCGAGACGTGATTCGAGAACTATTTGGAAATATTGTTTGTAGTAGCACCGCTTCCGGAAGAGCAGCCCGATAACAGTCTGAGCCTGCAATTGGCTCTGGAAACCAAACTAGCTCTCTTCCTGAACCACCTGGTCGACGTACCCATTCCCCTTCCCACCAATCTAGAGAAGGTCTTTTCATTGCCCGATGATGTTGCTTGGCGCAAGCAGGACCTCCAGTTCCATCTTTAGCAATGTGTATCTCATCAACAAAGTCAAATTCTTTAGCTGCAAACCGGGCAAGGGCACACGTTAAACCTGGAGAAAATCCTGCACCAGCAATAACCGAAGCATCATATTTCTCAGCTAAGGACTTCAGTTTTAATAATCCGACAACATCACTGATTCTGTCCGAGGTTGAAATAACAGATATCCCTTTTTTTATGGCTCGTTGCGCTACTTGTAAATGTTGCCCTGAAGGTGACGCAATAACAAGAATTGATATATCTTCATCTTCTATTCTTGCCCCACTTGTTTGAGTAAAATTATGGTCAAGTTGATCTATTAAAGAAGCTGTTTTTGAAATATCCAAGTCATGTAAAATGATAGGGATCTTAACTTTCGCCGTACTAAACCGTTGAACTAATTGTGATCCAACTGCTCCTAATCCTAAGATTCCGATTGATGGTGTCATTCTTGTTAATCTGTTTCCAGGTCCCGCCATCCGCCACTTTGTAACGGAACGGTACCCGATTCCCGTGCTTTGAGAATTACTGATATTGCAACGGCTCCCAACAGCGCTAGAAGACCTCTAAAAAATAATCTCATCTACGTAACCTATTTTTGGTGAAAACAAACATGCTTTTGAATTTTACCCAGTATGAATCATTTTGAAAATTTGTTACTTTGTGGGCCTAGTTGGAGTTGAACCAACGACCTCACCCTTATCAGGGGTGCGCTCTAACCAACTGAGCTATAGGCCCAATTTACTCATTGAAAGAACTCTACGATATCGCGCAGAATCAAAACAATACGGTAGTAGCCCTAAAGAGAAATAGAAACCTTCATCAACGTACTCTGCGACGGCGAAGTCTTCTTGGCGGTGATGGACGCACTGTTTCTTCCTCAACCATTGTTATTCTCAGACCGCCTGTTAGGTCACTTATTAAATTAAAGATGAGGCACATTAATACGTTCATTGTAGATCCAGCAATCGCTAGAACTAGCCCTCCGTAGGCATACCCTTTAAAGATTTGTTTCCCATCAAAATTGAAAGTGTCAAGAGCGAATAGCTCCGTTATTAATGTTTCTAATTTTCCTACAGTTCCTGATGACTCAGCTACACCCCAAACCATAAAACCAGCGATTAGAAAGATTGCCCAAAGGCAAGCGTAAAAAAGAACTGAGATCTTTAGAACTGACCAAACTTCAATGTGGCGTACAATTCTTCTTACCCTCCTAGCCTGAAGTTTAACTCTTCTCCGTCTCTCAAAAATTGAAATTTTTCTTTGTTTCCTTGGACGAGCAGGCGGTGTTTCAAAATTCCCAAAGAATTTATTTTCAGCTTCTGTCGCGTTTGAATCCGGATACGTTGTTTCTTGAACGCTGTTTTCTTCGTGACTCTCAACAAGGTCAACAGTTGATGTTTCAGGTTCCTCTATTAGAGGTTCCTCTGTATTGTCAACCATTTCATTATCTGCATCAACCATTAAGCGTATTGTAGATGAATGGTGGGGCTTTATGGATGGCATACAGCGAATGTCATCTAATTCGCTTCTTTAATTTACAAATCAGAAGTTGTTTCTTCTAGTTCTTCAGCTTGTATAACTGGGGCGATTGCGGTTACTTGAACTCCTTCTTCAACAGCCATGAGTTTTACTCCTGTTGCGCTTCTTCCTTGTACGGATATCGAATCTACTTTCATTCTTATAATCACCCCGTTAGAGGAAATCATAAATACCTCATCATCGTCTCCTACAGCACGGCTAGCTACTACCTTGCCTCTATCTTCAGATAGTTTGATTCCTGTTACCCCTTGCCCCGCTCTATGTTTGGGGTTGAAATTCTCCATCTCTGTTCTTTTCCCAAATCCTTTATCAGTAACTATTAAAAGAGTCTTTGCTTCTCTTGCGATACTCACAGCTACGACCTCATCTTCGCTTTTGAGTTTAATTCCGCGTACTCCTCCAGCTGATCGCCCCATTGGGCGAGCTTCTTTTTCATGAAATCTCATTACTTTTCCATTTGAACTTACAAGACAAATATCATCTTCTCCTGTTGTTGGAACAACACGAACTAATTCATCTCCGTCTTTAAGGTTGATAGCAATTAGCCCTTTTGATCGAGATTTATCATATTCTGTGAATTTTGTCTTTTTGACTTGTCCTCGTTTCGTTGCAAAAACTAAAAACCTGTTTGTTTCATAATCTCTAGTATCAATAACTGCTGCGACTTTTTCATCAGAAGATAGTTGCAAAAGGTTTACGATTGCTGTCCCTCGGGCGGTTCTTCCCATCGTGGGAATTTGATGAGTTTTTAAACGATAAACCTTTCCAAGGTTCGTGAAGAAAAGAAGATAGGCGTGAGCTGATGTATGCAAAATTGTTGTAATCAGATCTTCGTCTTTAAGTGCGGCTCCTGCCACCCCTCTCCCCCCTCTTCCTTGACTTCTAAATTCATCACTAGATACTGTTTTGACATAACCGCCTGCGCTCAGGGAGAAAACAAGATCTTCGTCTTCTATCAAATCTTCTATTAAGAAATCCCCTGGATCAACAACGAGTTCTGTTCTCCGATCATTAGAAAATTCGTCACGAATCTCACTAAGTTCATCAATGATGATATTTCTCAAGATTTTGTCATCAGCGAGAATTTTTTGGAGTTCTAATATGGATTCGGTTAGTTCAGCTACTTTTTCTTCTATTTGGTCTCTCCCTAAACGGGTTAAACGCCCTAGTTGCATGTCTAAAATGTGATTGGTTTGTAGTTCGCTGAATTCAAATGGTTCAGCCATTAACGATTCTCTGGCAGTTGCCCGGTCTTCGCTCGCCCTGATTGTTGCAATAATCTCATCAATCATTCCTATTGCTTTTAAAAGTCCTGTATTGATATGGAGTTCGTGTTCAGCTTTTTCAAGCCTGTATTCAGTTCTTCTCGTAACAATTTCAATTTGATGGTTTACCCAACATGTCAAAGCATCAAGAAGCGTCATTGTTCTAGGAACACCATCATCTAACGCAACCATATTTACGGAAAAAGAAGTTTGTAGTGGAGTCCCTTTGTAAAGCTGGTTCAAAATAACTAAGGCTGGCGCGTCTTTTTTGAGTTCAAAGACAAGCCGGGTTTTTCCTTTTGCTGATTCGTTTCTAATTAGCCGAATTCCGTCAAGTGCTTTTCTATCTACTAGATCTGCTGCCTTTTCCTCAATTGTTTCGACACTGGTTTGGTAGGGAATTTCAGTAATGACTATCTGATCGTATTTTCCGCCTTCAACTATTTCAGCTTTAGCTCTAACTTTAATAGACCCTTTCCCAGTCATATAGGCTTGATGAATACCAGAATGGCCAAGTATCTCTCCTCCTGTGGGAAAATCCGGGCCTTTTATGTATTCCATAAGTTCTTTAATGGTTGCTTCTGGATTATTTATGAGATGTATAGCAGCATCAGCGACTTCTCGAAGATTGTGTGGAGGTATGTTGGTTGCCATTCCAACAGCAATCCCTTGGCCTCCGTTTACAAGAAGATTTGGAAACCGTGCTGGAAGAACTTTCGGTTCTTGTGACGAGCCATCGAAATTATCTAAAAAATCAACCGTTTCTTCATCTATTCCTTCCATCATTCTCATTGCTAATTCAGAAAGGCGGCTTTCTGTGTACCGCATCGCAGCAGCACCATCATTTGGAGAACCGAAGTTTCCATGAGGGTCAATGAGTGGGTAGCGCAAAGACCATATTTGGCCCATGCGGACCAATGCTTCATATATAGCACTATCGCCATGTGGGTGATAATGACCCATGACCTCACCAACGACTGTCGCACACTTTACATGTGATCGGTCAGGACGAACATTTGTGTCATACATCCCCCACAAAATGCGGCGGTGAACTGGTTTTAATCCATCTCTAGCGTCTGGCAAAGCGCGAGCAACAATGACCGACATTGCATAATCAAGAAAAGATTGTTCCATCTCTTGTTGTATTTCAACATCTTCAACTCCATCATTTCGTTCTTCTGGAGGTGAAATATCCGTATCGCTCATGTCTTCCTTTAGTTAGTTCAAATATCTAGAAATCGAACGTCTTTAGCGTTTGTTTGAATAAAGTTCTTTCGGCTTTCAACGTCTTCACCCATAAGTTTTGAGAAAACCTCATCTGCGATAGATGCTTGTTCAACGGTCACTTTCAAAAGAGTTCTTTTTTCTGGGTCTAGTGTTGTATCCCATAATTCTTCTGCGTTCATTTCCCCCAAACCCTTCAATCTTCCGAACTCTGCTTTGTGTTTGGGGTTTTCATTTAAAAACGCTTCTTTTGCATGTTCATCTTTTAAATAAATTTTTGATTTTTTTATTTCGGTAGAGAATAAGGGAGGTTGTGCAATATAAACATGTCCATTTAAAACAAGTTCTTTCATTTGCCTATATAAAAAAGTAAGTAGAAGGGTTCGAATGTGACTTCCGTCAACATCCGCATCTGCTAAGAGAACAATTTTGTGATATCGAATTTTTTCTAAATCAAATTCGTCACCAAAACCTGCTCCAATAGCTGAAATTAATGCTTGCACTTCTGTATTGTTGAGCATTTTGTCAACTCTTGACCGCTCAACATTTAAAATTTTTCCCCTAATGGGAAGTATGGCCATCGTCCTTGGATCTCTAGCATCTTTCGCTGACCCACCAGCGGAATTCCCTTCAACAATATACAGTTCGGCTTCTTCTGGGTTCTCACTTGAACAATCTGTTAGCTTTCCAGGCAGTCCTGCTCCATCTAATGCTGATTTCCTTCGAGTCGCATCTCTCGCGCTTCTAGCAGCTATGCGAGCACGAGCAGCTTGGACTGCTTTTAGAATAGTTCTTTTCGCTTCAGGTGGATTTTCTTCAAACCAATCTTTTAAATGTTCCCCTGTTGCTTTTTCAACCAGTGATTTAATTGAAACGTTCCCAAGTTTTCCTTTAGTTTGTCCTTCGAATTGTGGATCTCTTAACCTGACAGAAATTATTGCTGTTAATCCTTCACGTATATCTTCTCCTTGAAGACTGTCATCTTTTTCTTTTAATTGCCCGCTGTCTCGAGCATATTTATTAACAACTCGGGTGAGAGCTGTGCGAAAACCTTGCTCGTGCATCCCCCCTTCACTTGTAGCAATTCCATTTGCAAAGGAATGGATTCCGTCCGTGTTAAAACCAGTGTTCCATTGGAAGGCTATTTCAACTTCTTGGTCATCATCTTTTTCTTCAAAGTAGCCAACAGATTCAAATAGTGCTTCTTTTGACGAATTTACGTGTTGAACGAAATCTTTTATTCCTCCTTCATATTGGTAAGAATGTTTTTGATTGTTGGAGTTTTCCCTATTGTCAACAAATGTGATTTCTAGCCCTTTGTTTAAAAATGCCATCATCTGAAAACGTTCAAGAAGCGTTGTTGCTCGAAAATCAACGCCTTCTTTAAAAATTTCAATATCTGGCCAAAACCGAACGATGGTTCCTGTTTCGTTAGTAGGAGATTTTCCAGTGGCTCCTAATTTGTCATTAGGCTCTCCCCCGTTTTTAAAAGACATAAAATATCTTTTTCCATCTCTATCTATCTCAACTTCTACACGAGAACTTAAAGCATTAACAACGGACACTCCCACCCCGTGGAGGCCGCCTGAAACCTTATACCCATCGCCTCCAAATTTGCCCCCTGCATGCAGCACTGTTAGAACCACTTCAGCTGCTGACTTATCTTTATATTTTTGATGTTTTCCTACAGGGATTCCACGGCCATTGTCTCTAACTTCACAACCTCCATCAGGAAGAATTTCCACTTCTATTTGTGTGCAATGACCAGCCATGGCTTCATCAACAGCATTATCTACCACTTCGTAAACAAGATGGTGAAGTCCTGTTGGTCCAGTGGAACCAATATACATTCCTGGGCGCTTTCTAACAGCTTCAAGTCCTTCTAAAACCTGAATGCTTTGAGCACTGTATACGTCAGTGGTTTGTGTCATTTTTATTAGAAATCCCTACAAATTTTTAAATTGTGAAATTCCAAGAAACCACCAGTTGTTTTTTTGCATAACCCGAGGTCAGAGGGGTAAATCACAAGAGTTTAATTCTACCATTTCCCCATGTTAGATAGGGGTTTACTCCAATAAATTTAGTTAGGTGTGTGAGGGGTAAATTACCTTAATTATTTTTGTTTTTTTGAACTTATTTTAGTTTCTTCGATCAATGTATTTGAAACTAATTTATTTGTTTGTTCTATAACCTCTTTACTACGCCATTGAAGTTCTTTTGCAATCACTGAATCATCAGCTTGGATGTATAAACAGTTGTTTTTTATATGTGTAGGACGGCTATATTCTGCTAGTTTCTCTCCAATTATTAGTTCCCAGTTTGAGAAAATTTGTTCTATTTCACCGGTAGAGGTTCCTGCTAATTTATACATAATTGTGTTTAATAATGTATTTATTTTTTTAGGTTGTTTTTCTTCACCATAAAGAGGTTCCCAGCTCATTTTTTTATGCTAAACCACAAAACTAGAAAAGGGTCATACTTCTGTGATTTCACCCTCTTTTACAGTTAAATACGTTGATGTCATTATTTTCTCTGGATGTATAGCAGTTGTTATAAACGTTTGATCTGCAACTAGAAGTTTTAAAAGTGCTTGCGTCCGGTCCTCATCAAGTTCTGAAAAAACATCATCTAGTAGTAGTATGGGTTTCGTTTTATGTACGTCATTTAATAAGTGATGTCCAGCGACACGTAGTGCTAAAGCAATTGTGCGTTGCTCCCCTTGTGATGCATGTGTACGGGCCGGCATGTTCCCCAAGTTGATTTCTATTTCATCCCTGTGTGGGCCAATAAGTGAAGTTCCTCTTCTTAATTCATCGGTTTTTACCGACAATAGAGAATTTTTTAATCCTTTCTCTAACCAGGGTGGTTGATAATTTAGCGCAATGCCCTTTTTGTCTCCAGCTAATTCCATGTAGGCAGTTTTTACACCTTTGTTAATTTCGGCAAGGG
>JASLWO010000058.1 GCA_030740795.1 Acidimicrobiales bacterium
AATGTAAAGAAAAAATATGACTAAATATTCGCCCTATTTCTGTGAAAGTTGGTTCAAAACACTGTAGGATCCGCGCAAGGAGATTTCATAAGTACCTACCATGATTACGAGGTGTATATGTTAGAAGTCAATATCGAAGGAGATAATGAGTTCTCTATTTGTCGCCCTGTTGGAGAAATTGATGCCTACACGGTTGATGATTTCCGACAAGCATTAGCTACGTTGACTACGGTTTCAAAACTACTCATAGATCTCAGCGAAGTCCCATTCATGGATTCTGCCGGACTGGGAGCGTTGATAGGAAGCATTAGAAAAGCAGGAGAAAACGATGGAGAGATAGTTGTTGCCTGTGGGAGAACTTCTCTACTAGAACTTTTAAAAACTACTGGATTTGACCAAATAGTAACTGTGACTCAATCAACTTCAGAAGCTCTTACTGCACTAGGCAAAAGCGAAGAACAATAAACACAGAATGAGAAGTAACCCCCTAGCGAAACAAGAATTCAAAACGCGCACGAAAATATCAATTTCTACATCCCTTATCTGCATATTCATGATTCTGATGGGTTCAGCTGCCCATGGGCAAGAAAACCAAAGCTCTGAAGAACCCGGCTATGTGGAAGTTTTCGAAGTCAGTGGGCTTCTTGACGATGTACTCGCTGATGCTTTAGACCACTCAATAGTAAATGCCCAAAAAAATGGGGCTAACGCATTAATTCTTCAAGTGAATTCTAAACAAGCCGTTATCTCGGATAAACGATTGATTCAGCTAGCCAGACAAATAAGCTCTTCGGTTATTCCTATAGCTGTATGGGTTGGTCCTTCCGGATCTACTACACAAGGGAAAGTAGCCCAATTGGTTCTTGTCGCTGACTCTCTTGGCGTTTCAATTGGATCATCCATAGGAAACACTGGTGAACAAATCCTTGACTCAGAAGAGTTCGGGCAGAATTGGGGCGAAGAAACTAAACTCCTGAAAGAAACTGTTTTGCAATGGGAACAAGCGATAGAAACGAACCTTGTTGATTGCGAACGAGTCCTAATTGACGAACTAGGGAAATCATTAACTGAGAAAGAACAACTAGCAAGATGCGCAAATCCAACTTTAGGAGATTTCTTAGTTAGCCGTGAAAGTTTTATCTCTGAAGTAGTAGAAACAGAGGCAGGGCCGAGACTATCCCCATTGACGAAGACAAAAATCAACCGCCTTAACTTAATTGATCAATTAATGCACACGGTTGCTAGTCCTCCAGTTGCATATCTTCTACTTATCTCAGCTTTAGCACTCATCCTTTTCGAGTTTTACTCCATAGGAATAGGGATAGCTGGAGTGATAGGAGCAATTTCACTAGCTCTAAGCACATACGGTTTAACAGTTTTACCATTTAGAACGTGGGCACTTGTCCTAATAATATTTTCAATGTTTGCTTTCGCGATTGATATTCAAACAGTTGTCCCAAGATTATGGACCCTAATCGGTCAGATAAGCTTCACCTTTGGCACATTATTTCTCTATCCCGAACCCAATGTTCAAATGTCCTGGATCCCAATGACTGTATGTATTACAGGAATACTGGTTTTGATGACACGAGGAATGCCCATCATGATCAGGGGAAGATTTGCCACAACGGAAATAAAACGCGAACAAACTTAACCTTTTCCCCCAAAAATCTTAAAACGTAAGTGAATAATCAAAGAATCCAAGCTTTTTTAAACTAAATTCACATATTTTCTTGCTCCTTGAAAAAACGGTGACTAGGTTCGCTTAGTAAGAGGTATTATGAGCGCTCTTTTAGATGATCAAGGATGGCAAATGCGGGCAGCTTGTCGCGGACCGCAAATAAAGGTTTTCTTCCCTCCCGCTCATTTTGAAAGAAAAATCGATAAAAGAGAACGAGAACGTAGGGCTAAAATGATTTGCCGCTCATGCGCGGTTCGCAATGATTGCTTAGATTACGCTCTTCGCATCCGCGAACAACACGGTATCTGGGGTGGGCTTAATGAAAGCGAACGTAAAGAGATGCTACCTGTAATACAAGTTGAGTATTCTCAAACTCTTTAATTAGCTCCAGCAACTTCCAAAGCCACTTTGATCATTGAATCAAAAGTATTCTCACGTTCCTCTGAAGTCATTACTTCCTGTCTAACTATGTCATCGCTGACGGTAACAAGTGCGAGAGCTTCAATTCCCTCAACAGCCGCGATTGTATACAGGCCAGCTATTTCCATCTCCACACCAAGAATGCCCAAATCACGCAAGTTACCAAAAAGCTTTTCATCCGGGCCATAGAACAAGTCAGAAGTGAATACAGGCCCAACAGTCATAGGGATATCAGAAGCTAAAGCAGCCTGAGAAGCAGAAATCAAAAGATCCCAATTAGCAATCGAAGGGAGAGAAAGCCCACCATTTAACTGACTGATTGCAGCAGAATCTGTTCCTGCAGCTGAAGCACAGATTAAATCACCAAGACGAACGGATTCATTTAAACCACCACAACTACCAACTCGAATCAGTCTCTGCACTCCATAGAATCTTATTAATTCCGTGTAATAGATAAGCGCTGACGGTATTCCCATCCCTACAGACTGAACAGAAATCGGAACCCCATTGAAAGAACCCGTGAAACCCTCGGCGCCTCGAACAGAATTTACCTGCTTCACTTCTTCTAAATAATTCTCCGCTATGAATCTAGCTCTTTTCGGATCTCCGGGCACTAGAACAGTGGGAGCGTAATCTCCCCGCACGCCTTCCAAATGAGGTGTTGGACCATTCTCCATGAAATTCTCCTTTTCAACTTTGCTGAACTACTCGCACTACAAACTTACTTCGTTGCTCCATTAGATGTCACTTGTTACCGTTAAGCCTTTTCCCAGCGATCCGAACATCACCCCTGCGCAGAGTTACACCTACTTCATCCAAGTAATTCAAAAGAGGAAGAGCATATTTCCTAGTTGTTTCCAAAGCCATTCGGATTTCAGCGACAGTTAAACCCTCTGGTTTCTCCTCTAGAAGAGAAGAAAGAATTCGTGTTGCTTCAGATATAGCCAACACAGAAAAAAAGATATTACTTTGCTCAACAACATACCCTTTTCGTACAAGTTCTCGTAATTCCTTTCGGTCAACGTTGTCAGGATCAGGAGGTTTAAATAAAGAGTTTTTTAACTCCTCTAGAAATGGGTGCATATCAAGATTCGTTGAACCTTCCTTTCTGAGGTAATTACCTTCAAGCTTTACGTCTGAAAGAAGAGGAATAGCAGCTCTTTGATGGTCATCTAACCTCGCTACATCAATGCCCAGTGAGTCAGCGCTTTCAACTTGATCCTGCAGTGATTGGATTGTTTCCTCAAGTAGGGGAGGATGAACTATCCAACCCGGAAGGTTCTCTTTTCTCTTACTACCGGTTAAAGCTTCTAAGTGAGATGGGGTAACCCACCCGCGCTCTCTGATTATCCGATCAATGGAATCGTCAGGTTTCGCCTTTGACGCCTTCAAAAGAGGTTCAGGGTCTAGAACTTTCCCCCCTCCGACAGTTTCATTACGACCACTTTCACGCAGCACAAATCTATCTCCAAGAATTATTGGAATTTTTTTGTTCAAAAAAATCCGGATACAACCGGTTTCACCGGGCGCTATCGGGGCTGGTCCCAAAACCCTTATCTTTGCATGGTGTTCACTTGTTCCGATGTAAACCACATACGCTCCACGGCGGGATATCTCATGATTAACGTCTGGCAAAACACGTAGCTCTACATCAATGACTGAAGTCAGAAACCATTGACCAGGTTTAGTTATTACGCAACCTCTTGATAATAAACGATGGTCTACACCGGTTAAATTAATAGCTAGTCTAGATCCTGGATAAGCGACAGGGACTTCCACATTATGTATATGGAGAGACCTGACTCGTGAACGAAAACTTTCAGGATCGATTTGAATATCTTCATCAACCGAAAACGTGCCACCTGTCAAAGTTCCTGTCGTTATAGTTCCAGATCCCTTAACTGTAAAAACACGATCAATCCATAGTCGCGGTCGTTGCGAATCTATAGCCACTGGAGTTTCGGAAAGCAACGTTTCGAGTTCTCGTGTTAGTTCCTTGATTCCTTGACCGTCAAGACTATCAACTTGAACAATAGGAGCATCTTGCAGGAACGTGCCTTCAACCCTTTCCTCTAGTTCAAGCAAAGCCAATTCACATAAATCTGGGTCAGCGATAGATACTTTGCTCAAAGCAATAACTCCTCTCTTCACATTCATCAATTCAAGAATCCTTAGATGTTCTTCTGACTGTGGTTTCCAACCTTCTGTAGCCGCGACTACAAATAAACATGCATCAACAGACCCGACCCCAGCAAGCATATTTTTTATAAATCGTTCGTGTCCGGGAACATCAATGAAAGACACACTGTTGCCATTATCAAAAGAAGTTTTCGCAAAGCCTAAATCAATGGTGAGACCCCTGCGTTTCTCTTCTTCCCATCTATCGGGATCAATTCCAGTTAATGCCCGTACAAGTGACGATTTGCCATGATCTACATGTCCTGCAGTGCAAACTATATGACTCCCCACAACACTAACTGATCCCATGAAGAGCGCTAGATAGTTGGTCATCAAAGAGAGGGTCAACTGTTCGAAGGTCAAGAAAAGTATTTCCGTCTTCAACACGGGCGATAATGGGTGGATTCTCATCGGTTCCCAATCGCAACTTATGGGAAACATCGCCATTAAGTTGCAGTCCGAACGAAGGAATAACGACTTCTGGGAGAGTTCCCCCTCCTGGAATAGAATTCAAAGGCACTGGTGTGCCTATCCCGATCCGGTTTGCTCTCTGTTCTAATTCATTAACTGTAGTCACCGCCATTTTCCAGAAAGGAATAGCTTCCCAATCCCGAGTTAAGTACCGCATAGCAAGCTCTTGCAAAGAAGACAGGATTAGCCCTCCGGGCCGAACAGCTCTCGCAAATGGATGTTTCATGCATCTTCCAATGAGATCAGCCCTACCTGCAATTATCCCTGCTTGTGGACCGCCCAATAACTTGTCCCCTGAAAATGTGATTAAATCAGCTCCCTGTTCCAGAGTCTGTTTCGCAGCAGGCTCACCATTAATCCAAGCAGGCGGCCCTGAATCAAGCCACGGACAGTTCTCATCAAGAAGACCTGAACCAATGTCAGCAACTAGCGGAATGCCCATGTCAGATAGTTCAGCTACATCAGTAGATTCAGTGAAACCAACTATTTTGTAATTTGATTGATGGATCTTCATCATCATTGCCACATCCTTGTTGGCAGAAATTGCACGTTCGTAATCGTCTTTTCTGGTTCTATTCGTTGTCCCTACTTCAACTAGGTAAGCACCGGAGAGTTCAAGAACGTCCGGTACGCGAAAATTTCCTCCAATCTCAACCATCTCACTTCGTGAAATAGCTACTCCTTTTCCTGAAGCTAAAGCTGAAAGGACTAGAAGAACAGCAGAAGAACAATTGTTGACAACCATAGCTGCTTCACTACCGCACAAAGTTGCAAATAAGTTCCCAACATGTTCTTGTCGTGACCCTCTCAAACCAGTAGTTAAATCAAGTTCAACATTAATAGCGTGCCCAGTAGATGAATTAGGCCACGGGGCACGACCTAAATTTGTGTGTAACAAAACCCCTGTTGCGTTGATGACAGTTTGAAGCGGCAAAGCTTTTAAACGCTGGATCCTTGTTTCCAGATTTTCCCAGTCTCCTTGATCAATGGCTTTCCGTATTTCTTGAACCAAAAGGGGGTGGGGGAGTCCAGAGCCAGAAAAAGATTCAGCTAACTCATTTACGGAAGGCGGGAAAGAAGCCATACATTGACTCTAGAACCGATATGAGTGGTTTTTCATAAAAGATTTTAAGGAAAGCCAAAAAATTGTCTTCGTCGGCTCTTGAAGGTCAATCCCGTAGAAACCGCTCATAGAATGAAATAGATGTTTTTCCTACTACTTCTCTTTATTATTATTCCAATTGCTGAGTTGTATATCATCATTCAGGTCGCCCAAACAACTGGAGTCATCAACTCAATAACTCTGCTAATTCTTGTTAGTTTGATCGGAGCTTGGCTAGTTCGAGCACAGGGGACAGGGGTATTGAATAAAATCAAATTTCAATTGTCTAGAGGCGAAATGCCGAGCAGAGAACTAGCTGATGGCGGGCTGATTCTTTTCGCTGGAGCTCTCATGCTCACCCCCGGTTTTCTCACCGATGCTTTTGGTTTGCTCCTTCTTTTCCCTGTGACCAGACCAATCTTTCGAAGTTTGATCTTAAGAAGGCTTTCAAAAAACACTTCTGTTTTCGATTCGTCCAACTCTGAGCACCAGAACACCAATTTTGGAAACAATTCATTTATTTATTTTCGAAATAAAAGATCCGAAATTGTTGACCTACAGACAGATCAAGATTTAGGTAATACGCCACCGATGTTAGAAAACGATTGAAGAAAGGTCAGAAAGTTAATTATGGAAGAAGAAGAGCAGGATAAAGGGCCAGAGCCAATAGTTCCAGGGGTTGCTCGCGCTTTAAGCCCGCTTGTCAGAAGAATTCTGGCATTAAACCCCGGACCGCATACCTCCTTTGGAACAAATACTTATTTAATTGGCATTGATGAAATTGTCGTAATTGATCCCGGTCCAGAGAACAGTGCCCACCTAGATTCTGTGATCGGTTGCGGTGGAGACAGAATCCGTTGGGTTACAAGTACTTGCTCCGATGCTTCCCATGCAGGTGCTATCGATGAACTTATTGAAAGGACTGGAGCTGAGAGACTAAACCTAGAAGGTGGGGAAACCATTCTAGGAACGGAATTTAGAATCACAGTCCATGACATGGAAGGACCTGTTGCGAACCACAAATCGTTCCTACTTGAAGAAGAAAGAACGCTCATCTGTGGAAAATTGGTCAGCGAAGATACGTCAATCCCTTTAATATCAGGAGATTCTGATTTGCTTAAATACCATGCCAGTTTCCAGAAAATAATGAAGATGCGTTTAAAACGTTTTGCACCCGCATTCGGTCATGTTATTGAAGATCCCAAACAGGCGATAGCCACAACTATTGAAAGTTTCAATAACGCTGACAAACAAATCTTAAAGGCAATAGGAAAAGGAGCGAAAACCTCTGAAGAGATCGCTTCAGCAAATTCCTCTAAAAGTGATGACCCTGAACTTGTCACTGAAATTGCGAAATCAGTAGAAGTTCACTTAGCGAAACTAGCTGATGAGAAAATTATTAAACAATTAAAAGCTGGATGGGTAATCCGTTAATCGTTTTTGATAGAGACGGGAGTTTCTAGAGTGTTATGTGCGGTGCAGTCAACAGGGTTGATCCTCGGTACCGCCGAATGAATAATTTCATCAACTATTGCGTTCAGAGCTTCAGAGGCATGGCCATCCTCAAGAACTATTGGCGAACCATTATCTGAACTCTGGCTGACAATAGGATCAATTGGGATAGAACCAAGTAAAGGAACACCGAGCTCTTCAGCTAATTGTGCGCCCCCTCCAGAACCGAAAATCTCGTATTTTTTGCCGTCCTCATTGATGAATGATGTCATGTTCTCTATAACACCAGCTATTCGGAGGTAATAGCTTTGTGCCATACTGGCGACGCGAGACGCAACTGTTTGAACAGTCTTTGACGGAGTAGTCACTACGATCATGTCAGATCGTGGGAGCATCTTAGCTAACCCCATTTGGACATCTCCAGTTCCTGGAGGCATGTCAATGACCAAATAATCTAAATCCCCCCACTCAACATCCTCTAAAAAATGGCGTACAGCTCTATTTAGAATTAAGCCTCTCCAATTTAAGGATGACTTATTTTCATCGACTAAAAACCCCATAGAAACAACCTTTAGCGTTCCGTCACCAATGCGCTTTTCTAAAGGAACTATTTTTTGTGTTTCTTCGTTACCAGCTAGCCGACCTTCAAAACCTAACATTTGCGGAATGGAAAATCCCCAAATATCTGCGTCAAGGACACCAACTGTTAGCCCTCTCGCAGCTAAGCCAGTTGCTAGATTAGCAGTGACTGAAGATTTCCCTACTCCACCTTTCCCAGAGGCAATCATTATAGATTTCGTTGATTTCGGAATTTGTGTAGCTATCTCTTCTTTAGAAAGGTTGAATCTCGCCCGATCCATTGTCTTTGCCCGCTCATCATCTGATAGTTCCGTCCAATCAATCGTTACACGGTTTATTTCTACGATGCTTCGCATCTTTGCATGAACATCTTTTTGTATTTGAGCACGGAGAGGGCACCCTGATGTTGTTAAGGCAATAGTTAAATGTAAATGACCTTCATTCTTGATTAAGACATCTTTGACCATTCCTAAATCAACTATGTCTGATCCAAGCTCCGGATCGACCACACCCCGTAGTTGATTAATGATTTTTTCATGCGTCTCTACTTCGGAATGTAATGATTCCATATCAAAATGATACAAATCTTTTTTAATAACCCCTTCCCCTATGACCGACGTTCAAGTAAAATCAAAAAAGTGAAAATTATATAGGAGAAAGAAGTGATCACACTTACAGATTCAGCTTCCACAAAAGTAGATGAATTGATTAAAGAAGAGGGAGAAGACGACCTAGCGCTTCGTGTCGCTGTCCGACCTGGCGGCTGTTCCGGATTTAGCTATGAGATGTATTTCGATTCAGATATCGCCGATGATGATGAAACAGTTGATTTCGGACCAATCAGAGTGGTGGTTGATTCTTCTAGTTCAATGCTGCTTCAAGGCGCCACGTTGGATTATAAGGATGGTCTAGAGCAATCAGGTTTCAGTATCGATAACCCAAACGCACAAAAAACATGTGGTTGCGGGCAAAGCTTTAGTTAATCAAAGATAGAGCTTTATTTAATTCAATTTGATCAAATGTGTAGTCGAGCCGCGATCTTACAATCCCGTTCTCGTCGGCGACAATCAGGCTCGGCTCAAAATCCATTCCGTATTCGATGATCACGGGTGCTAATAAATCCTGAAGATCATTTCCTTTAATTATTTTTTCTGGTTCAGAATAAACTTCTGCGTGTATCACATTTATTGATGCCGCTTTCCCAAGAACAGCAGTCAACAGAAGCTCAAGTGAGGGACCACAAATACTTGTTTGACAAAAACCAGGTGTAGAAATTAGTAGAACAGTAGGTGTATTGTTCGATAATGCTTTTTCCAACGTAATGCTGTGGAAAGGGCAGGGTTCAAATCGGGTGCAAAGTGATTTAAAGCCTAGAGGGTTATCAAATGTAGGAATATCAGCGATCCGCATTGGATCCCCAACTTGAACTAGATCCACTTCATCTCTTTCAACGACAAGAAAAGAAATTGATTGAAGTTCATTACCGTATTCAACTGAAAGTTTATGTAGCCCAACTTCATTACTCACAAATTCAAGAAGGAAATATGGGGTTGGGATCCCTTCCCCGTATTTTGCAAGAATAACAGGGGTGCTCTTGCCAGAAGGTAAGAGAAGGGTCCCTGATATACCATCCGGAAGGTTATTAACTACTGGAATACCATCTGCTGCGTGTAGGAAAAAGGGAGCTCGTTGAGAGGAACCAACCACAAGAGTGGAGGGCATTATAAGACCATCAGCAAAACCTGACCGGAGATAAGTCATTTCATCTATCGTTTCGTTTGCGTCCGATGAATTTGAAGAAGAAGATGAACAAGCTATCGCCAAAGCTGAACTACTGGCCCCAAGGAGGAAAGCTCTACGTGAAAGAGAACTGCTTCCTAACAGTGAACGTTGTGTGACCATTTACAGAATCTAATCTTTCTATCTCTCCCTGTCATAGTTCGTAGCCCGATATGGCTATTCTTGAATTATGCCAAAACCTGTGGGTCCATACTCTCCCGTTGTTCGTGTGAAAGATTGGGTTATAGTTTCAGGTCAAGTTGGTCTTCAAGACGGGGTGTTGGTCGCTGGAGGACTTGTTCCACAATTACGTCAACTATTTGCAAATCTAAAACACCTATTGGCATCTGAAGATCTATCACTATCTGATGTCGCAAAAACTACTGTTTTTTTAACAGATATCACAGACTATGAAGAGATGAATAAAATCTACATAGAAGAATTTGGGGATCACCGACCAGCGCGATCAGCTGTAGCTGTAAATGCTTTACCAGTAGGTGCCGTTGTCGAAATTGAAGCATGGGCTAAAATATGACAACTACTGTGAACCTCTTCAAGATAGGAAAAATATGACCGGCACCGTCGTAATTATAATTTTGTTAACGATCCTCGTTCCGGTTTCTATAATCATGACGGGCCTTCTATTCAGTGGGATTTTGGGAAACATTCTTCAAAAAGACGTTGATACGGAAAATGAAGGAACTGAACTTCTTGAATTAAGCAAAAAAGATTTTCTATCTTAATTCAAGATATGAACAGTTACGATCCCCACCGTGACTGACCGAAACTATAACCAACGGAACGAACCGTTTGGATTAGTCCAGCATTCTCCTCACCCAATTTAGAGCGGAGTCGACGCACATGGACATCTACAGTTCGTGCTCCACCGAAATAGTCGTACCCCCAAACACGAGATAGTAGAGTCTCTCTACTAAATACCTTCCCAGGGTGAGAAACTAAGAACTTCAATAATTCGTATTCCATAAATGTTAGGTCTAGGGGGCGGTTATTAATAGTGGCTTGGTATGTCTCAATATTGAGGACCAAATCTCCATGTGTGAGAACTTCTCCGCGGGTATCTATTCCTTGAGCCCAGAAAAGATGTTTTAATCGTGCTTCAAGTTCTTGATGTCTGAAAGGAGTCAGAATGAAATCATCAAAAAGCTCGTCGCGGAGCTCTAATTGTCCTAATTGAGTTGCATTGAGCAGTAGAAGAATTCCTTGGAGGGGCTTTGATCGCTTCCGAAGCGACCGAGCAAATGAAAACGCTGAGTTGGGGTCTTCATCTGCGACTATCACAGCACCATTCCATTCGTGATCAGATTCATACCCTTCGGCAACCGATGAGTTCGCTACAGCTTTCCAAGAAAAACCAGCTAAATCTAAGCTTTGAGCTAATTCCGGGGGTGGCGGATCGGGGAAGACAAGAAGAGAAGTCATTACTTTAAGCCTAGGAGGAAATAATGAAACTCGCGATAAGAGATTACCGGCAGCTTCATTTGCTTATTTCGTCTCAATATTTAAAGCCATGATTCACCACACAGGGAGGTAGCGTTCAACTTCAAAGGGCGTTACTCGACCCTGATATGCTTCCCATTCAGATTGTTTGTTCTTGAGAAACCACTCAAAGATATGTTCTCCGAGCGCTTCGCGGACAAGTTCCGATTCTTCCATAAGGTCAAGTGCTTGTCGAAGATCTTGTGGCAGTTGACGTAGACCGGATGCTTTCGCATCTGTACGGCTTAAGGACCAAAGATTCTCGTCTGCTTCTTTAGGCAAATCGTAATTTTCTTCAATACCTTTCAATCCAGCTGCCAAGATTACGGAATACGCTAAGTAAGGATTCGCAGCCGAGTCCAGAGCCCGATACTCAATTCTAGTCGATGATTCCTTTCCTGCTTTATGGACTGGAACCCGAACAAGAGCAGATCGGTTATTGCGCGCCCAACTGACATAAACAGGCGATTCATAACCCGCAATCATTCTTTTATAACTATTAACTAGTTGGTTCGTTACGGCAGTAAATTCTGGCGCATGGTGCAAAATACCAGCCATAAATTTTCGAGCCGTCTTTGAAAGACCCATTTCATCGTTAGGGTCATGGAAGGCATTCACGTCACCTTCAAATAGAGACATATGCGTGTGCATTCCTGACCCTTGACCTTCATCAAGTGGTTTAGGCATAAAAGTTGCATGCACGTCAGCGTCCAGAGCTATCTTTCTTACGATAAGACGAAGCGTCATGATATTGTCAGCCATATCAAGTGTTTCGGTATAACGGAGATCTATCTCATGTTGGCTTGCATTATCTTCATGAAATGAATATTCAACTGGAATACCCATTGCTTCAGACATTGCTAATGTACGTCTGCGTAGACTGCTACCGAGATCTAACGTCGTTAAATCAAAATACCCAGCGTGGTCAAGTGGCGTAGGTTCAGTAGGACTTTCAAAATAAAAGTATTCAATTTCTGGGGCTGTAAAGAAAGTAAATCCCTTCTCTTTAGCGTGGTGAAGATTTCGTCTCAATACATAACGGGGGTCTCCTGCAAAAGGAGTTCCATCAAGGTTACGAATATCACAAAATATTCTTCCGGTCGGTTCCGAAGGGTCAACCCAGGGAAGCAACTCAAAACTATTTGCGTCAGGGATGGCGAGTACATCACTTTCTTGAACTCGGCTAAAGCCATCAATTGCAGAGCCGTCGAAATGCAAGCCCTCTTCAAACGCTGCTTCTAGTTCAGCAGGGGAAATAGCTAATGATTTTAATTGTCCAAGAACATCAGTAAACCAGAGACGAATAAGTCTTACCCCTCGTTCTTCTACAGTCCGAAGTACGTAGTCTTCCTTAGTTGTTTCCATGTATTCTTTTTAACGAACTTAATTGGATTCTCCCCTCAAGATTCTCAAATTAACACGCTGTTAACATTTCTTACCATCTCAACCCCTACAGTCGTGTTAACTAGTAGTAAGGAAACCACGCTGGTTTATAGTGGTAGCACAGGTTCAAGGGAACACCTTGAACCTGTCTAACGAGAATGGAGAATGAAGTGACATATAGAGCTGAATATCTTTGGATTGATGGTACGGAACCAACACCAGAAATTAGATCCAAGACGAAGATACTAGCTGATGGCGATGAACCCGGTATCTGGGGGTACGACGGGTCATCAACCAATCAAGCAACAGGTGACAATTCTGATGTGGTCTTAAAACCAGTGTTCCAATGCCCCGACCCAATACGTGGCGGAAACAATATTCTCGTAATGTGCGAAACATTTTTAACGGACCAGGAAACACCTCACCCTACAAATACGAGAGCTTTAGCTAGAGCAGCTGAAGATAAGTATGGCGACCAGGATCCATGGTTTGGATTGGAGCAAGAGTACACAATGATAGATCCCGGGACCGGTTGGCCAGCAGGTTTCCCACCTAATGGATTTCCTGCACCACAAGGCCCTTATTATTGCGGTGTAGGTGCTCTTAAAATACATGGACGCGATGCTGTCGAAGAACACACAACTCTATGCATAGAAGCTGGTATTAAGATTTCCGGTACGAATGCAGAAGTGATGCCAGGTCAATGGGAATTCCAAATAGGTCCAGCAGGGACAGTTGAAGTTGGAGATCACTTATGGATAGCCCGTTACCTCTTGTATCGGATAGGTGAAAAACACAATGTTGAAATCAGCATAGAAGCTAAGCCTATGAAAGGTGATTGGAATGGAGCTGGGATGCACACTAACTTCTCCACACAAGCAATGAGAGAAGGATATGATCCCATCATCGCAGCATGTGAAGCTATAGGTGCTCCTGGAAAGACAGAAGAACATTTAGCTGGTTACGGCGTCGGAATTGAAGATCGTTTAACTGGGGAACATGAAACCCAACGCTATGACCAGTTTAGTTATGGTGTTTCTGACAGAGGAGCTTCTATACGTATTCCATGGCAGGTCGCACAAGACCAAAAAGGTTACATTGAGGACCGACGCCCGAATGCCAATGCTGACCCTTATGTCGTTGCCGCGCTAATGACCAACACAGTTGGCGAAGCTCTTTCATAAGCACTTTTAAATTCAAAAGACCAATACTAAGAACTAGATTGAACGCAGTTCACCAGCAGAGTTGACTGACCTGTAATAACAGCTAGCTCGGTAAGTTCCTTCGTTATCTTTGGTATGGCAGGCTCCCTGCCCCTTAGGCTGCACAAGATAAAGCAGAGAATTCTGCTCACAATTCACGCGCACTTCAGTAACAGCAAGAATGTCACCTGAAGTAGCTCCTTTATGCCAAAGTTCATTTCTTGAAGTGCTATAAAACACGGCTTCACCCTTCTTGAAAGTTTCAAGTAAGGCTTCTTCATTGGCGTAAGCAACGATCAGTACATCTTTCGTATCAGCATCTTGAACAACTACGGGAACAACCAAATGATTCCCTTCTCCTATTTTGAAGATCTTGCTGAAATCAATTGATAGTTCTGTTCCCTCTTCGAGATCCATACCTTCTGTCACCCCAACACTCTACTAAATCCCAGCCAAAGCCCATTGGAATTAACTAGATCTAACATATTTAAAAACGCTTTGTGGCTAGTCTTTGCTTTTTGAATACTCAGTATGACTGATCTGCCCCTAATCTGCATACATGGGTTCTTTACGTATAACGCTTTGCCAACTTAATCTCCACGTAGGGGATCTAATAGGTAATAAACAAAAAATTCTTGATGCATATACGGAAGCAGAGACAGCCGGAGCAGATATAGCTGTTTTTACCGAGTTAGCTGTTTGTGGCTACCCACCAGAGGATTTACTACTCAAGTCGGGTTTCGTTGAAGAAACACAGATCGTTTTAAACCAAATAGCAGAACAGACCAAAGATTGCGTAGCAATTCTAGGTTTCGTTGAAGGAGAAGAAGCAGCTGCTGACCCAGTTCGTAGGACATCAAATGCTGTAGCCGTCTGCGCTAACGGAGAAGTGAAAGGTACATACAGCAAACGCTCACTTCCAGATTATGGGGTCTTTGATGAAGAGCGCTATTTCGCACCAGGTGAAGATCCAATAGAAATTTTTGAAATACGAGGAATAAGCGTAGGTATCACAATCTGTGAAGATATCTGGGTTCCAAACGGAGTCGCATCTGAACTTGCTTCATACGGGGCCCAGATAATCTTAAACTTAAACGCATCTCCGTATGAAATGGACAAATTAGAAACCCGAGAGAATGTCTTACGTCAACGAATCGATGAAATTGGAATTCCTATCGTCTACACCAACCAGGTCGGAGGTCAAGACGAACTCATCTTTGATGGGGGATCAATGGCATTAGATACTGATAAAAAAATTATTGTTAGAGCTGAACTCTTTAAAGAACAGATACTCACGTTCAATATTGACCTGAAACAATCGTCTAAAGAAACTCCAAATAGCGTCGTAAAAATTAGCGAAGACTCTAGAGAGGGACTCTCCGATCAACAGAAAGTGCTTCCCTTGCCATCTCAGCAATTCCAGATCTGGGAAGCACTTTGTCTCGGAACTCGCGACTACATAAACAAAAATGGATTTAAGGACGTATGCCTGGGACTATCTGGTGGAATTGATTCCGCGTTGGTAGCAACTATTGCTTGCGATGCTTTAGGACCTGAACACGTTCATACCATTTCCATGCCTTCACGTTATTCCAGCGATCACTCTCTATCTGATGCGGAAACTTTGGCAGAGAACCTTGGGTGCCACCATATAACTATTCCTATTGAAGCAGCCCACGCAGCATTTCTAGAAATGACAGAACAACAATTCGCCGAACTCCCTGAAGACCAAACAGAAGAGAATCTCCAATCCCGCATACGAGGGACATTACTAATGGCTCTTTCAAATAAATTCCAATGGCTGGTTCTCACAACCGGTAATAAAAGTGAGATGGCAGTAGGGTATTCAACTCTTTATGGTGACACTGCCGGCGCCTTCGCAGTCATCAAAGATGTATGGAAAACACAAGTATTTGATTTAGCCAAATGGAAAAATGGAACAACCGGACGTGAAATAATTCCACAGTCAATTATTGTTAAACCTCCATCTGCGGAATTACGACCTGACCAGCGCGATGACCAGTCACTTCCACAATATGAAACGCTTGATCCACTTCTTAAAGAAATAATAGAAGGAGATAAAGTACCGTATGAACTTATACGAGACGGATACGACCCAAATGTCGTAGCGGAAATTACACGACTTGTTGACATAGCAGAGTTTAAACGGCGACAAAGCCCATTGGGGCCGAAGATATCTCGGAAAGCATTCGGGAGAGATCGAAGAATCCCGATCACTAACTTGTATGAGGGGACAAAAAACTAGTTTTAGGGAGAGATTGGTTACCTAGAATAAAACAAAGAAATGAACTCCTCAGCGAACCATTCAAAATCCTTCGTACAAAAAATTTTAAACTTAAAGAGATATTGACCAAATTTGGGTTGCGCGTAGCGATCATCTCGGTATGGTAAAGCATGCGGAGGGTGAGATATTAAATAGGTCTCACATGATTTGAAAAGAGCGTACTTTGCCTAAAGAGCGAGTCGAGCGAGATGAAGAAGACCTCGTCAGGTTATACCTCACGGATATAGGTCAGTACCCACTTCTGACCAAAGAAGATGAAGTACGACTTGCTCAAAAAATTGAAAATGGCGTTGAGGCTAGAGAAAAACTCGCGACTGAAGAAAAAAGAACCGCTGCAGAGAAAAGAGAACTTAACCGTCTTGATAGAAGCGGAGCTCGGGCAGAAAAAAAATTCGTTCAATCAAACCTCCGCCTTGTTGTATCAATAGCTAAGAAATACCAGGCATCAGGACTTCCTTTATTGGATCTCATTCAAGAAGGAAACCTTGGGTTGATGCATGCCGTAGAAAAATTTGACTGGCGGAAAGGATTCAAGTTCTCAACATACGCTACTTGGTGGATACGTCAAGCAATCACCAGAGGAATTGCGAACACTGGAAGGACTATTCGTCTACCAGTCCATGCCGGAGATACCCTTGCCAGGCTTCAAAAAGCCAGAACCAGACTGGAATTGAAATATGGGAGACCAGCTACCCTGACTGAGCTAGCCGCTGACGTTGAAATGCCAGAAGAAAAAATAACTGAAGCCCTACGATTCGCAAATGAACCCCTTAGTCTCTCTGAACCACTTCGAGAAGATGGTGATGCAGAGCTTGGCGATGTCGTTGAAGACCGAGGAGCTGCTTCACCATTTGAAGTTGCTGCAACATCATTACTCCCTGCTGAGATAGCTCGACTTCTCGCACCGTTGGATGAACGAGAACGAGAAATCCTTAAATTGCGCTTCGGTTTAGATAGGGGTGAACCTAGAACCCTTGAAGAAGTAGGGGAACACTTTGATCTAACAAGGGAAAGAATTCGCCAGATAGAGGCCCGAGCGATGTCAAAGCTTCGACACCCAAGTAGTGATACTGGTGCACGCGACCTCCTTGCTGTCTGATCAGTTACTAGAAGCAAGTACTAAAGTCGGTAGCGGAGGTGGACGGGAATCGAACCCGCCGGACGGGGATCGCCCGTCCCACCCGCTTTGAAGGCGGGGGAGCCCACCAGGTACTCGGACACCTCCCTGATGTTTCATCACTAGTATGACCGAACTTTACAAAATCGGCGATTCAAGTAACTTTATCTAACTGTTTCCCCATGGCTTTAAAGTGTTATAGGAAAAGGGAAGCGAATAGTCACCTGAAGATCAACAATTGCTAATTTGCGCGGTGGTTCTGAAAAACCAACACCTAAGGGTTTATCAAATGAACATATTGGACCAAGGCTAATCCCGTTCAGTAGAGCGTTACCAGAAATAACCCGTCTCCATTTACATGCCTGATACCATTCCATCACTCCACGTGAACTCGTTCCAAAAGTCTTAACACCCATTGAAATACCAGCGATGGGATTTTCTATGAATCTTGTGAAGAGAAGAGGGCGTGAAGGTATGAAACCTCGTACCATCCCCCCATTTAGATTGATATCTAACCCGAATCCGGTGGCACGAGTCATCTGCCCATCAGACTTTACTGTTAAGTCACCGACACGTATCTCATCAAAATCGTAAATAGCTGAGACAAAATTAGCGATACGGTCGTTTTCAGCTAGTAGGATTTTCTCTCCTTTTGGAGTCCCCCACATCACATCGCCGAACTCGCCAATAGGAGAATCTTCCCAATGCCCTATAACAAACCTGTTCCCATCGGAAAACCCGACTGAACTAATTGAACCTTTGATACGCACATCGTCCACATATAGCAAGGTAGGTGATTCAAGTCTGACTAGCCAACCGCATTGGACTAATGTCATATCGATGACGGCTGACTTAGAACCCCAAAGAACTTCTCTGGACGTAGAAGAGATACGCTCTCAATTGATTACTTGGTTACAGGGTAAAGTCTCCGATGGTAACGCGATGATTAGTGATTTCCGGCGTCCTTCCGGATCAGGAATGTCCAGCGAAACACTTTTGTTTTCTGCTACATGGGAAACAGAACAAGGCCAGCAACATAGTAATCTAGTGGCAAGACTTGCCCCTACAGATCAAGACATCCCAGTCTTCCCATCCTATAATCTGTCCCTTCAAGTTGAAGCTATGCGCCTCGTCGAGACTCAAACAAAGATTCCGGTGCCTAGAACTCTTTGGTTGGAAGAGGCAACTAATGTGCTTGGCGTCCCTTTCTTCGTAATGGAACAAATTATTGGTCGGGTGCCCGCAGATATCCCCCCCTATGTATTTGGAGGTTGGCTTCTCGATGCTGAAAAAGAGGAACGCTCTGCATTGGAGAGGTCTGCGGTCAACATAATCGCCGAAATTTCACAAATTAATCTTTCCGAAATAGATACTTCATTTCTAGAATTTGAAACTACAGGGGAGACCCCCCTTGAGCGCCATTTTTCAAACCAGATGAATTATTACTCATGGGTGGTTGGGGATCAAAGGCAGCACCCTGTTATTGAAGCAGCAACTGTGTGGCTTAAGAACAACTGGCCAGATGAAAGCGAAACCGTTTTAAGTTGGGGAGATGCAAGAATAGGAAACATTATGTTCGGAATGAACACTTTTCAGCCAACTGCTGTACTTGATTGGGAAATGGCAGGATTAGCTCCAGTTGAAGTGGACTTAGGATGGATGATTTTTCTTCACAAATTCTTCCAAAACATTGCGGAAGAATTTGAATTTGACGGTATGCCACAGTTTATGAATTCAGAAAAAGTGTCCACCTACTTCACAGAGATCACCGGGAAAATTCCCGAAGACCTTCTCTGGTTTGAAATTTATGCTGGCATGCGTCACGCAATAATCATGAGTCGAATTAACGATAGATCTGTTCATTTTGGAGAAGCTGAATGGACCGATGATGTTGATTCGGCCATACCTCACCGAAACTTGCTCTGGTCAATGATGTCTGGAAGCTAACTACCGTAGCTACCATCGGGTAGAACAGTAGGTAATCGAAGTTCTGGATTCTCTAGAATAGAAACTATGACTGGATCTCCAGAACGGATTTTTTCAGGAGTATCAAATCGCCATTCCCAGCCAATCTCATCAAACCGCCCTTCCTGCCCGCCCAAAAGACTTGTGTGCGCCCAGTAAACGTATTCGGTAACCATGCAGGAATAATCACAAGTCCAGTCATCGTAGGTGTACCAAGCTTCGTCAGGATATGTGGAGGGAACATTATCAAAGACCCCGCCACGAGCCACATCCATGGCGTCAGCTATAGCAGAACCCTTTTGTTGGTTCAGTTCTTCTGGATATACCTCCCCCCAACCGTAATTGAGCAGTAAGTGATGCACTTCTTCCAATGAAGCGTCAAAGGCATCACTTGGAGCTGTTTCAGAACCATATAGGCCCTGCACACTAAAGGAAATAAGCTCCTCAATTAAACCTGTCTCAATTATCAGATCAACAACTTCCTCAAATTCATATTCAGTTCGTGCCATAGCCAGTATGGATTTGTTCTTTACCAAAGCCTCAATAACACGGCTATCGTCAGGTATCCCATTCTCATCGTTATCTAAGTATTGAGCCATAACATTAGCAGCGTGGAGGATTTTCTCATCGGGCGTTGATTCGGTAGCAATGATGGAAATGCCCCAAACCGAAACAAATTTAGGAAAAACTTCTGAAAGGTTCGAAAGTTTATTTGGAGGGGAAGTGATTTCAAATGACAAAGTGAGGCTGTTTCTGCTTCTCTCTGCTTCCGAACTTGAAGGAGATGTAACCTCAGGTGAGGCTTGTGAAGTATCAGACTCCACCGTTTGGTTTTCGTTAATCTGTGACGAAACACCACATCCAATTGAAACCATTATGATCACAAAAGCGGGGACTCTAAGAAATTTTAAAACCATCATGACACCAGCCAATCTAATTGATAGTCCATTAGGATCAAGAACTTCGAAAACAAGAATTCTGAAAGAAGAAACATATATCTCTTCCACCTGAACATAAAAACATGCTGTGGTCCCATAGGCTAGAAGAATGATGTTGGGAATAACTCAAGAAGATCAAGGTGAATGGGTTGTCCTTAAGTTAAGCGGTGAGATAGATATGGCTACCGGACCTCAGCTCCGCCAAAAAATTGTCCAACGCGTACAAGATGGTCAAGCAAATCTCATAGTGGATCTAAGCGAAGTTGACTTCATTGACTCAACTGGACTTGGCGTCCTTATAGGTGGTCTTAAAAGAACTCGGAGTCATGGAGGCGACCTAAGATGTGTAGGGCTTACAGAACCGCTTAAAGAAATGTTCAAATTAACGGGACTTGACACTGTTCTCACGAAAGAAGGCATAAACCCGATAGAGCGGAATCAGACTTAAATGGCTAAAGGAATAACCTTAGAAATCCCAGCTAAAGCCGAATATCTTTCCTTGGTACGAGCGGTCGTTGTTTCCGCAGCTGGGCTCGACCCAGCAGTAGAAGACCAAAGACTAGAAGATCTTAGATTAGCGGTATCAGAAGCTACAACAAACGCGATCAGAGCTCACGCAAACCTAGGGTCAGATGAACGTATCACTATCAGGTGCGGGTTAGGAGATGATCGCATAGAAGTTGAAGTTCAGGACCGTGGACCAGGGTTTAATCCTGAAAAACTCAAAGATACAGGTCCTTTAAATGAACCAGGGCGGCTCCAATACGAGGGCGGATTCGGGATTCCCCTGATGAGAGTCCTTGCTGATGAAATACAAATAAATTCTGCTGATGAGGGAACCACTGTTCAACTCGTTGTCTATACCCCTCCATCCACATGATGTGAAATCTGCTGACAATATTATTCGTTCCCCATAGTTGCATTTCAAAGCAATCAGTAGCATGAGTACGTGGACGATCATGAAGATTTCAATCCAATTCCCAAACCAGATTCGCTCCTTGCTCTCCATCAGGTCACAGAGACTTTATTTAATACCCTTAGAGAATGGTTTGAGATAGAACCAACAGTTACTTTAGACCTAGTTGAAATAGATTCCGCTGTAATTGAATTGGGGGAACCTGAAATGATCGCAGCTATGGCAATGCGAAAACTGCAAGCATTACGACTGATAGCGACGCCGGGAATATTGACAACAACTGATGTAGTAATAGCAATCATCAATGACCTTGACCGGGCATTGCTTCAAGCGCCAAGCATGTACCTTGAAAGAAAAGCAGACCACACGGACTGGGATCAGGCATTGGCAAATTTAGAAGAAGTGGATTTGCAAGAAGAGTTACCTAGAGAAGTTACTGAGGTAGACCCTGAGATAGAGGAATTTCAAGTGCAACACGCGCTTCTTCATAGGGCAGTGCAATCGGTCGTTGAAGCAGCTGAAGGGGAGATAAGGTACTTCGAGTGATACAAATTATGTCTCGCGAAATAGTAGTAAACGCAACAAACGCCTTGAGTGCCTTTACTATTGACTTTGATTAAATTACAAGGACTTTGAAAGAAGATGGCTGGAAACACACCAATACCTGATTTGCCTAAATGGACCTGGCTCGGGGGCGAGGGACGCCTTGCGCGTCGTGTTGGGAAACCGGTACGAAGATTCCTTCACGTTGAAGCAGCAGGTGGTATTCTCCTACTCGTAGCGACAATGGTGGCTTTAATATGGGCGAATTCGCCTTGGTCTCAAAGTTATTCTGATCTTTGGAACACAGATTTTGAACTAGTTCTAGGCAACTACCAGATGGGTGGAGAAGGGCACCATCTTAACTTGGGGGTGCTTGTCAATGACGCCTTAATGGCTGTCTTCTTCTTTGTTGTTGGTCTTGAGATCAAAAGAGAGTTAGTTTCCGGACACCTTAAGGACCCTAAAGCAGCGGCGTTACCTGTTTTTGGTGCATTGGGAGGAATGATCTTCCCCGCACTGATTTTTTTCATCTTCAATTCAAGCGGAAACGCATCTTCTGGTTGGGGAATTCCGATGGCGACCGACATTGCTTTCGCAGTCGGGATTGTGTCATTACTTGGTGACAGGGTGAGTCGCTCACTAAAAGTTTTCCTACTGTCACTCGCAATCGCTGATGATATAGGTGCCATTCTTGTTATCGCAATTTTTTACTCATCAAATCTCTCCTTGTCTTGGTCCATAACTGCGCTCATCATTATGGGAATCATTGTTGTTCTCAGAAGGTTACGCATTTGGTACATTCCAATCTATATTTTCTTAGGTAGCGCTCTATGGTTGGCGACATTTGAATCAGGGATACATGCGACGATCGCAGGTGTTGCTTTAGGGCTTCTCACCCCAGCAAAACCGCAACAGAGCCGTGAAGAAGGCATAGCTGCCCTTGACTGGTTACGTGACAAAGGAGAAAATATTTACCCCGTTGATGTTCGAATAACAGCTATGGAACTAAACGAATCACAAGTATCTATCGCCGAACGCATAGAAATGGCGTTACACCCTATTTCAAGCTTTATCATTATTCCTATCTTCGCTTTAGCGAACGCTGGAGTTGACATGGGAGGGGGACTGCTAGGAGAAGCGGCCTCAAGCCCAGTTGCTTGGGGAGTCGCGCTTGGATTAGTTGTAGGGAAGTCACTCGGGATTTTTTCAATGACATGGCTGGCAATGAAACTACCTTTCATCTCCGCACCAGTTGAAATGAAACCATGGTCGTTAATGGGTATCGCAGCAACTGCAGGGGTTGGCTTTACCGTTTCCTTATTTATAACGAATCTCGCTTTTGACCAAACAGGTCTTATAAATCAATCAAAGATCGGTATTTTATTTGCTTCTTTAGTAGCTGGAATCATAGGTTTGGCGTTTCTTCATATCGGAACAAAAACTGAAGCCCCTGTTGAAGAAACCATTGACAAGTAGAAAAAACTGTCATTAATTCAGCAGCTAAATATTTTCTATGATGGCGAATTTTAAGTTCAAAAAACGATCTGGGTAAAAAAATATCTTTTGAAGCAATTTCATCAAATGCATTGAAAACCCAAAAATTTGCGTTACCCTCTCCGGTCGCAAGCAATCGCAAGCAGAAACAGAACTCTCAATTAAAGAAAAGGTAGAAACGTGCCAAACGCACTTGTCATAGTTGAATCACCAGCAAAGGCGAAAACTATAGAGCGTTTTCTTGGAGATGACTATGTGGTTGAAGCCTCCGTCGGACATATACGAGACCTCATACAACCTAAAGACGTTAAAGAAGATAGACGTTACGACCAAGCAGTACATGCCGAAAACAAGACGCTAAAGAACTTCGGGATTCTTTCAATACGAGAATCAAAGGAAGAGCCATGGGTGCCCTGGTACGTTAAAAGCCCCAGCAGCCAAAAAACGATCGCTCAACTCCGTAAAGCTTTAAAAAAAGCAGATGCGCTGTATCTTGCAACTGATGAGGATCGCGAAGGGGAAGCTATCGCTTGGCATCTTGTAGAGGTTCTAAAACCAGATGTACCTGTGTTTCGTATGGTCTTCCATGAAATAACTGAGAAGGCGATTCTTGAAGCTCTAGAAAACACGAGAGAAATCGATATGGATCAGGTCGCAGCGCAGGAAACAAGAAGAATGCTGGATCGAATAATCGGGTACGACTTATCAGGTTTAGCAAGACAAGTGATTGGTGGCGGAGCGACCGGTGGTCGGGTTCAAAGCCCAACGTTAAGAAAGATAGTTGAAAGAGAACGAGACCGCATTCGTTTTGTCAGCGCAACATACTGCAGTGCTACCGCAGAACTCATTTCTTCAAAACAAGAACAATTTAGCGCAAAACTGATTGAGATAGATGGTCAGAGAATCGCTTCCGGAAAAAATGACTTCAACGAGAACGGAGAACTCAAAAAAACCGCAAACTTAGGCTTGGTTCTAGACGAGGGAACTGCAATGAATCTCCAAGAATCATTGAAAAATAAAGCATTGACGGTTGAATCAATTGAAACCTCGGCCTACCGAAGACAGCCTAAAGCCCCATTCACGACATCAACATTCCAACAGGAAGTAATAAATAAACTCGGTGGATCTTCTGGAGCTGCCATGGCGATAGCTCAGAGCCTTTACCAAAATGGGTACATCACTTACCACCGTACGGATAGTCCTGGATTATCTGATCAAGCTATTGCTGCGTCTCGGTCAAGCATAGAAAATGTTTGTGGCCTTGATTACCTCCCTGATCAACCTCGGACCTATACAACGAAAAGCGATAGCGCTCAGGAAGCCCACGAAGCGATACGACCTGCTGGTGAAATATTTCGAAATCCAGAAGAACTCAAAAATGAATTAAACAAAGACCAAATAGCTGTGTATGAACTTATATGGAAGAGAACAATTGCCTCCCAGATGACCGACCAGGTTGGCGAAACTGTTCGAATGTCCCTTATTGGAAAGATAGATGGAGAGAAACCACAAAACGTGAAGTTCAATGCGAGCGGCCGTACGATAACCCATTCCGGATTTCGCCAAATCTATGACGAAACACCTGATAATTCCGATGAACAAGAAGCAGAGTTGGAGAGTATCCTTCCTGACATTTCCGAAGGCGAGCAAGTAAACATCAACGAAATAGAGATAAACAATCATGTAACTAAATCTCCTGCAAGATTCACAGAAGCTTCATTGGTGAAATGGATGGAAGAGGCAGGGATCGGAAGACCATCAACATTTGCTGCAACTATTGGAAAAATCCGAAAGCGCAATTACGTATACAAAGAAGGGCGATCATTAATACCTACAATTAAGGCATTCGTCGCTACAAATTTTTTAGAAAATGAGTTTCGGGATGAAGTTGAATATCAGTACACGGCGAACTTAAATGAAAAACTTGATGGCATAGCAGATGGCACTACGAACCAGATCCAATTTCTCAATGAGTGGTACTTCAAAGAAGGTGCTTGGGAAACCAAAATTGATGATATCCAAGGTCAGGTAAAAGTTGACTTACCTCGGATCCGACAGGAAAGCGCTCACTCTGTTGGATTGGATAAAGAAACAAATCAGACCATCTATGCGCGTTTCGCTAATCAAAAACCATACGTGCAAAACGGGATGTGGGATGGTGAAACCGCCTCAATTCCCGAGACACTCCCTCCAGATCAACTAAGCGTTGCAAAAGCAAAAGAATTCCTAACTCTTGCTGCTGAACCGGACACGATCTTAGGTTGGGCAGATAATAAACAAGCATCGGAATTGTTCCAAGATGACCTAATCGAAGCTGAAACCGTTCTTGGATTCGTTGACGGTAAAGGCATTCCAGTCTTTCTAAGAAAGGGATCATTTGGCCCATATGTCTCTCTGGGAGATTTCCCTAAATGGCCGAGACAAACCTCCAAAGAGGGGCGATTAATGAAACAACCCCACCATCTCAAAATAATCAAAGTCGCTTGCGCCTACCTCAAAGTCGCAGAAAATAATAAAGAAAATGCAGCAATCCAAACGATTCTAAATGAACCGAAACGCGGTGTGGGCAAAAAATCAATAGAAACGCTTGAAGGAATCTCTGACAACGAAAAAATCTCCTTGTATAAAGCGCTAGAACAACAAACATTCTTAGCAGAGAAACCCTCCAAAGCTGTGAAAAAACTATTGAGAAATCTTAAGAAATGGAACAGCGATAATGTTGAGGAACCAACTGGTTTCCGTTTAAGAGAATTGTTAATAAATACCGGTTACTGGAAAGAAGTCTCCAGAATGGAAAAGGCTGAAGAGAAAATCAAACTATTAGAGAACCTTTTAGCGAATATGAATGAATTTCAGACAGTGGCAGAGGTTCTTGACGTGCTAGATGAGCGAACAGAATTAAAAAACGCCCCCAAACCCAAAACAGCGTCGCTCCTGGACAAGATGGAACCCGATACTATTTCACTTGAAGATGCAATCAATCTTCTAAATCTTCCACGGGTAATCCCCATCACAGAACCCATTACCGTAACGCTTAACCCCGCTCCCAAAAAAGGTGATACATCATTCAACTTGATGAAAGGTGGAGCGATATCAGTACATAACGGACCATTTGGGCCATATCTCAAAGCCGATTGCGAAGATGGAAGTAATCAAACACGAAGCATCACCGAAGATGAAATATTCACAGCCAATCTTGAAGACTGCATCAAACATTTAGGAACTCCCAAGAAATTCGCGAGAAAGCAGTCGAAGAAGATAATCCTTAAAGACCCTGACGGGAAAGTCTCACTCGATAACGTCTCTGGTAAACCGATTGAAATAAAAACAGGGAAGTTCGGACCTTATGTAACGGATGGAGTAACAAACGCGAGTCTCCAATTAGGAGACTCAATAGAGCAAATGACTGGTGAAAGGGCAAAAGAACTCTTAGCAGAACGTCGGGCCCAACAAAACACGAATTAATTTAGTACTTTTACCCTCTAATATGATCAATTTAAGTGGAGACTGTAGCCTAAGGGCGTGGGAAATGAGCCATCAGAGCAGAAACGACATGGTGACCAAGTAGCTGATTACCAAAGGGTGGCAGCATCGCAATGGGTAGAAAAATTTTTCGGAAGCTACCAATATTTCCGTCTATGGCTAGTCCAACTCGTCGGATCACTAGGTGACTGGCTGGGTTTCCTAGCAATCGCAGCAGCAGCAACAGAATTAGGAGGGGGAACTCCTGAAACTGCAGTAGGTTTCGTTTTCTCAGCACGAATAATACCCGGACTTTTTCTAGCACCTCTCGCTGGAGTTCTTGTTGATCGATGGAACAGGAAACAAGTCATGATCATATGCGATTTAGGGCGAGTGTTTATCCTCATCCTTCTACCATTCGCAACTACGGTCTGGCACTTGGTGCTAGCTTCTTTCGCTTTAGAGATATTCACTCTTTTGTGGATCCCAGCGAAGGATTCTATTGTGCCAGACATAGTCCCCGAAGAAAGTTTGACCACAGTCAACTCTCTACAAATGGCTGCGACCTATGGAACTGTTCCAATAGCAGCGAGCATCTTTATTTTCTTAGGTAGCTTTGCTAACAAAATAGAATCATGGCCCGGATCAACAAACCTACATGCTGACCAAATTGGGCTAGGTTTTTTCGCTGACTCATTAACATTTCTTTTTTCGGCTTTAATGATTTATTTCATAGCTATTCCTGAAAGAACACCTAAAGAAACAACGCTTCGGCAACGACCAAAGCTGAATTTACGATCCACGATTGATGAATTACGTGAAGGTTGGGAATTTATCTTTGTCAACCCAGTCGTCAAAGCAGTATGTGCGGCTTTGGGTGCAGGTCTAATAGGAGGAGGTATGCTCATTCCGTTAGGTCCAATTTTCGCTAAGGACGTTTTAGGAGAAAGCCCTGCAGATGGAATGTCTGTTCTTCAAACTGCTTTAGGAATCGGTGTTGCTATCGGAGTCGCAACCGTAGCTTTATCTAGGCAGAGAATAAGTCAAGTGAGGCTTTTCGTAACATCAGTATTTGGAGCAGGGATATCACTGTTCATAGCGGCATCAATGTCGGGTTTATGGCCAGCAGCAACCCTTATCGGATTTCTTGGATTATTTGCAGGGGCAATATACGTTCTAGGTTTCACACTTCTACAGATCAGCGTTTCGGAAGATCTAAGAGGGAGAATATTCTCAGCGGTTTACACAATTGTGAGATTGTCTTTAATCATCGCCATGTCAGTAGGACCCTTTGTCGCAGCAACATTCAATGGACTTTCCGAAGAGTTTTTCGATAAAAGAGTGAACATTTTTAGCTGGGAGATATTTGTTCCAGGGGTTCGGGTGACGCTATGGCTCGCATCGCTTATTATCATTGGAGCAGGCTTTTTAGCATTTTCATCTGTTCGTAATCTAATCAGTGACAACACTGAAGGTAATCAAAAGGAGAACACTGGTATATGAAAGCAAAGTTCATCGCTTTTGAAGGAGGAGATGCAAGTGGGAAAACAACCCAAGCGCGCAGAGTCGCAGAAAAATTAGATGCTATTTTTACCCGTGAACCAGGAGGGACAACTGTCGGAGAATCATTGAGGGCGATACTCCTTGACCCAAACGAGATTGTTGCTGTACGAGCTGAAGCACTACTCATGGCAGCATCAAGGGCTCAACTAGTAGCCGATATCATCAACCCTGCCCTAACCGAAGGTAGGCACGTAGTAACGGACCGTTTTCTAGCCTCTTCTCTTGCCTATCAAGGACATGCCAGTGGTTTACCAGTCGATGACGTCCTCTTCCTATCTCTTTTCGCTACAGAATCCCTGACCCCAGACCTTACCGTCCTTATTGATATACCAGTTGAAGAATCTATTAAGCGCCGTGGTCAAGAACCAGATCGATTTGAACAAGAGAATAAATTATTTCATGAAAAAGTTCGAACCGGTTACTTAAAATTAGCTGAAGCTGAAAATGATAAATGGGTTGTTATTGATGGAATGGGAACACCTGAAGAAGTAGCTGGGTTTGTGGATCATGCAATCAAACAACGGCTTGACCTGCCGTAGTTACCATGTCAACAGCAACTCTCACAGAGATATTTGAAAAGGTAATTGACCAAGAGGAAGCTATAAACCAGTTGCAGAGTTCGTCTCAAAACCCTGTTCACGCCTACCTCTTTGTCGGACCTAAAGGGTCATGTAGGTGGGAAGCAGCAAAAGCATTCGCGGCTCTTGTCCTCAGAGATGAAAAGTCACCCTCCGACCCTGATAGGTCAATGAAGTTGGCATTGAGAGGAGACCATCCTGACTTAGTGCGAGTTGAGCCAACAGGAACCCAATACCGTGACGAAGATGTGCAAAGGCTAATAAATGAAGCTTCACGGTCACCTATAGAAGGAGCAAAAAAAATCATTGTTGCAGATAGGTTTCATACAGCTAATGCAACCGCAGTTGGCCGATTGCTTAAGACATTGGAAGAACCACCCGAATCAACGATAATCATCTTAATTTCTGAGAATATTCCAGATAGTCAGGTAACGATCGCGTCACGTTGCCAGAAAGTTCAATTTCATACCATATCAGTAGAGGCAATGAAGGCATGGCTGTTAAGTCAAGGCCTAACAAATGAAAAAACAGAATTAATATCATTAGCGTCATGTGGCGACCTCCGAAGAGCCAACGACCTAATTACTGACGCTGAAGTCTCATCACGGTATGAGCTTTGGAAATCAATCCCTGAAAAATTAGGTCCTGAAGGTTACAAGATTGTAGTTACTGTTGATGAAATCCAAAGTGCTATCGATCACGCTCAAGAAGTCATATCTGCCCGGCATGAGGAGGAAATGGAAGAACTGTCAGAATATGAAAAACAAATGGGAACTCGTGGCTCAGGAAGAAAGGACCTTGAAGCTAAACAGAAACGAGAAATTCGGAGATTCAGAACAGATGAACTTCAATTTGGGTTGTCCATCATTTCAAACATCTATAGGGGAGAACTTCTAAGTACTCCAAACACTTTAAGCATCCAAGCTATAGAAAAAATTCAAACAGCTACAAAAAATTTAGGAAGAAATCCCAATGAAAAACTCCTCCTCCAATCATTATTTATCTCAATTTCAGAGTTAGGTTGAACGTTTCTCCAGAGAAGGATCGCTACTAGAATTTACATTGCTAGGGTTGGAGTCCTGCCCGGGTAGCTCAGTTGGCAGAGCGATTCACTCGTAATGAATAGGTCAGGGGTTCGATTCCCCTCTCGGGCTCAAATGTGCAATTTTAAATACACAGCACAGAGACTTTCTCTACATCAGTCCTTGGATTTATTATGAACAGATTATCTAAACTAACCATAATGCTTTTGAGTTCTACCAGCCATTTAATGTATGGTGCTGCTTCATTAGCGGTTGGAAAAAC
>JASLWO010000059.1 GCA_030740795.1 Acidimicrobiales bacterium
AAAGCTCCAACTCGTTTTCAGTGGCTAATAACTCTAGTAACCCCAATCGTGATTTTTGTAGTCATCTTCTCCCAATTCTTTACATCTTTCGCTGGTCCCAAAACCTCCTCTGCACCGCATGGGGCTCTCCGTAACGGCTTAACAGCCGGATTTAACTATTGGACTAGTCAACAGAAAGAAGGCAGTAGAGGGGACTCACGATGGCAGTACTATTTAACACTTTTATCAGCTTATGAATGGCTCGTAGTCATTCTTGCTCTGCTAGGGATCTGGGGAGTTCTACGCCGACCGAACCTCTTTGGCCAGATCATGTTGTGGTGGGCTGGAGGGAACTTGATACTGTACTCCTGGGCAGGAGAACGAATGCCTTGGCTCATAATCCATCCCCTTCTCCCATTGATTGTTCTTGCAGGTTTAGGTTCTCAATTTCTATGGATGAAAGCTCGCTTTTGGAAGTTCAGGAATGCACTGATGGTAGTTCTCAGCATCTGCGCTATTTTTTCAGCTACACAGAGTCTCTTTACAAGTTACTCCAGAGGTAGCGAACCTCAGGAATTGTTTGTTCAAGCAGGGCAAGCAACTCCAGAAGTAAAAGCTTGGAGTGAACAACTTTATGATTCAGATCGCGTCCATTACGCTGAAACCGGGAATCACTTAATTGTTCAAATAGATAGTGACGTCTATTGGCCCTATGGCTGGTACTTACGTGATTTCCCAACATCGACATATGCAATAATCGAAGATGGAAACGCACCTGCGCCGGAACTAAGTCCGGACATACTCTTCCTCCCGTATTGGGACACAGAACTAGTAAATCTTCGAATGGATGAGTACGAGACTTTTTCGTATAACCACCGATGGTGGTGGGTTCCAGAATTCGATGCAGGAATTTCAAATATGGTTGAGATTCCCAAAGCCATTTCACGTTGGGGGAATTGGATGTGGAGCCGTGAACCATGGATTGATACAGGTAAAGGTTCTGCTAAATGCCCAGCTTCGCTAAGTGGAAAGGTAATAATAAAAAAATCTGTGATTGAAGAATCACGGAAATACGGTGTTTGGAATAACCCTCAGGACACAACTCTTCCAAGCTATAGCAACGCTTGCAAAAACCTTTCGTTTTCTCCATGATCAACGGCTTAATTTATTTAGTGATCAATGCCTGATTGTCATTAGTTAACGTCCATAGTGCTTCTCGGTCAACGATATAGATTTTGTTCAACCCATCTTCAAGAACGACATTGAGCCCTGGATGGTCGTCAAATGAAAGTAAAGCTTCTTCGTTCCCAAATCGTCTCTCCTGGGTGCCGACTATGACGTAGCTAACGTTGTATGTCAGAAGGAACCTTGTCATGAACTCTGGGTCAGCGACCTGATAGAAACTCTGCACGTCTCGTTTCCGTTCGGTAATCATGTTTTGGTAGCTGAGACGTTGTTGTCGCTGATGAGAAGACCAACCTAGAACAGCGGGAAGGCCGGTATGAGTCGCTATCCTACCATTCCAGTCATAGCTATCTCCAGTCCACTCAACAATTGTTGGACTACCTGCAACTGATTCTCTTAACCATTTAATAATAGTTAGATCTTCTCCGATTGGAATTAATGAAGCAGGGGCTTCTGAGCCATTATCGTAACGTACAAGCACCGGATTTTCCTCTAGATAGGCAATGCCATTTAAACCCTTTGATCCTGTGGAGAACCGGTCATCAAGTCTCGGGCCAATGGACGAAAGAGGGTATACCAACCCTATGAGAAGAACGCAGGCCATAGCGGCCACCCAGAAACGAGTAGATGGGTAATAAAACGAACGTGACCTGACTTTATACTTCTGTGCGTATACCCACACTTCCCAAGCAGCGATCGCTGACGCGACTGAAAACAACAACCAACCCTGCAGCCAGAATTTAAAGACAGTGTTCATTCTCGCCACGTCGTTGTTAATAGTGATAATTTCCGGACCTGCTAAAACCATGAACCCGAAAGCAAATAATGTGAGAGAACTTATGCGGGCTACAGCATTGCTACCAGAACGGATTTCGATCAGGGCGAAATAGGAAGCTGTTACTGCTCCAAGCACGGATAAAGCGAAGACCCATCCAATCATCACGCCCAATAGCGGCATGATCCCAAGGAAAATAAGCACTGCGCCCCACCTGGTTATCAGCAAAGAATGCTTTGAGAAGAAATCACCGGGCTCTATCAATACGTAACTTCTTTTCTCCCGGTTTTCGAAGAAAAGAGTCCCGAAATAAGCAACTGCGATAAAGAGAAAGATCCCCCAGTGCGAAACAAAATCGCTGAATGGCGAAACCCAACGTGAACGATGTAATCCCAGATCAAACGTTTGGTTATTTCTTACAAAAGGGAAAACCAGAATTAAGTGAGCCGAAATTGCAATAGATAAGTGACGGAGTAAAAGTAACAAGCGAAATCTAATGCTTGGTTGACTAAACAACGCTGCGCAGGCAATAAAAAATACAAAGACCGGGAAAAGTAATACCAACCCACCACCGGATGCAAAGAAACTCAAAGAAATGCCTAACCCGATCATCACCCAAGCCCCAGATTCACCTAAGTAGCTGGACTTACTCCTTGTGGCGGATTGAACGTTATGAACGGCCGCTCCATATAGAAAACAAATCGCTGATATTAACGCTAACGTTGGAAAATCCCAGGTATTGCTCATTCGAACAGCGGATAGAGCTAATCCAATCACAGTCGCCAGCAAAGCGGGAGTTTTTCCAGTTCCCTTCCGGCAACTGAGAACATAAGCTAAACATAAACAAAGTATGAGGCCAAAAAGTGGCATGCCCATAAGGTGCGGGTGGAGGTCCCCAAATAAGAAAGTAAAGAAAGGGAACTCGGTGATATCGAAATTCCCGCTATTCACGCGACTTGGACCCCACCAATCAAAAGCTTGAACTGCTGCGCCATTCATCCACTCCCAAAAACCCCCAACAAACTCAATCGCAGAACCAACTAAGGGCCAATCCGAGAAAAAATTCCAAGAACTTGCTCCTCTGAATCGCTGATGGTGACGTCGTACCGCATCAAATGTGCCTAAGAATCCGAAAAGCGAAATAGCGAGCGTGCCAAATATCAAAGAATTTTTAAGACCTGATGAATTCGCGTTCACGTCCTGATTCCCGTATTTGATTAAATTCAAAGCCAGCGTCCACACTCCCATCACCGCCAGAGCGACAAAAGTAGCTACACCAAGTTGAAAAGCTACTTCAGGTAGAACCCCGATAGTAAGCATGGGGACAGCGAGGAGGAACCAACCAAAGTAGTAATAATTCATGACTCCACCTGCAAACCATGGATCATATGGAGGAAGGTCACTTGACCTCCCTATTGCAGTCAGATAACCCAGTTCCATGGGTTTCTCCCCACCACGGTAAGACTCCCACAAATCCGGGTTCATGTACCTAAGGAGAAGCACTGAGAAAAAAACCACAATGAAAACCAGTTCAGTTAAGACCCATATCTTTCTATGAGTGATGGCAAGTTCAATGAGGTATTCCCGTTTTCTGTAGCCATTCCAGAGTCCAAAGGCACAAAGGGAAAACAGGGCGAATAAGCACGTTGTTTTGCTGAAGTCTGCAAGGTCCCACGAAACCACAACCCAAGCAAACATCCCAGTGGAAACGAAACCCAATATTTTACTTAACCCGTAACCGCCATCTTTAAAGGAACTGAAGAGAGATAACGACCATGGAAGGACAAGAAATGAAGATAGTTGGAGCCAAAGGAACCACCATAACCAACTGAAAGAAGCAAAGATTCCATCAGGGGAGAACCTTTCGTTAAAAGTTGACCCATCTTGGAGGTTCTCGTTTACCTGAGGTTGGAGCATTAAGGCATTCCATGCTCCAACTTTTGGTTCTAGATTCGGAGCTTTCGCAGCAGCGTATGGATTTAAGATCTTCCGTGCTTCACCAAGACTCCAATTAGGTGCCTTCTTCCAAATCGTGACAGTGGGATGATCGTAAACTGAAAAAGTTTCTTCAACTATCCGAGAAGGTAGATCTACGCCAAAAAGCGAAGGTTTGTTCTCAAAGGTAGCGACATGGTCAAATCCTAAACCTCCGGTAAATAATGAACGATAATACGCTGAAGTCGCCGGGTATTCTGCGGGTAGGCGCGGTATAGCATCGTGAAGTCTATTGCTGGCTTCAACAATGTAATCAATTTGATCTAATTTGCTAAGAAGAAGTTCAGGTTTCGTCACACCGGTTTGTGGATCCACCCAACTATCCGGGCGGAAAAGGTCCAATTGGATAAGCTCGTATTCCTCTGCAGGCATACCCTGACTTCTCAAAGGGAGAGAATCATCCCAAAGCTGTGAAGATAGTGTCGACCCTGTTTCAATGTTTTGGTTAATCCAAGCACTCGCCTCTATTCTTGGGTGCGGCGAGTTATAAATCCCATTGACAAAAGCGACACCCCAAAAAATAGATAATCCCAAACAGAGACTTGCCCCGATCACCGCCGATTTGCCCAACAATCCGGAACGGCCATGTTCTTTAAATCGGCTTACCCCGTAAAGCCACAGTCTGTATATCCCATATCCACCGAAAACGATAACGGTTGGGTACATGGGCAATAGATAACGTATAAGAGGATTGAATTGCTGGGCGACGAGACCAACCATTACAACAACGAAAGACAAAGGTGCTAGAAGCATAAAATTGCTCCTGCGAATAATTTCAGCAACCCCCAAAGCTAAGCCGATACAAACAGCAATGCTTATAGCAGGACCCATCCCTGACCAAAAAATAGACTCCAGTGGGTAGAGGAGCTTTGTCCGTCCGACCCATTGCACAATCCAGGGGTAGTCTCCTCCGCTACTAACCGCCTCTAAATAATTCAGGTCAGAAAGGAATTCTTTACTTAGTTTACCCAACCCATCAAAAGCGTACGGTTGAAAAATTCGGAAGGTGAAAATCGCTGAAAGGCCAGTGATTGATATCAAGGAGGTAATTTCAGTTATATGGGCAATTCCCCTGTTCGGTTTTCTTGGTGATGCCCGATATTGGAAGAAGGCAATGAGATAGACCGTCAATGGGACGACGAAAACGAAAACGGCAGTGAATTTGGAAGCGATTGCCATCCCGATAAGAGCACCAATAAAGGAAGCTCTCAAGAGAATCCCCTTACTGCGTGGAGGAGCATTCGAAAGTGTTGATTCGTTGATTCGGTAAAGATAAATGGATAAAAGCACAACAGCAGTTACGAAAAATGTCACCCATGATTCGGCTCCATGGAAATGACTGTATTGGATATGCAACGGGGTGAAAGTCAGCAAAATAGAACTCAGATACCCTACAGTCCGGTTAAAAAGTGCTATTCCGAGAAGATAAATAAGGAACACTGTGCCTGTATCTAGAAGTGCGGAAAGCAATCTTCCAACAAGTTGCACCTCATAGCCGCTGTTGAAAGATTTCTCTTTGATGGTATTCCCATTTGCATCAACATTTTCGGCAAGAAGATTAATACCTGCTTTGTCAGCATACGAAACAAGATTTCTTGGGACGAAGGAATCATTTTCAAGAAATTCAGCAACGGCTTTCGTAGTGAACAATGGAAGCGTTCCATAAACCCACGTATCGCGATATTGATAAGGATTCATCTCAGAACGATTCGTGTCAAAGAAGTCAATTGGGTTCTCCCAATCAATATCTGCTGTGACGATGCTCCAGTATCGTTCATCAGGGTGCTGATGGGTTCCTTGGTCCCAGTTAAGATTCCAAACACGCAACGTGAACGCAAGGAGAAGTAAAAGAATCAAACCTAAACGGCGAAGAAAGGTCTTGTGGTTTCTAATGCAACCCATCAAAGCGGTCATGCTAAAGACTAGAACGTCATCTTAGGTTCAATGGAACTTTGAACGAGTTCCTTGCAACAGACTCTATTAACAGCATGATCACATGACTTGATTTAAACCCAACTTAAACACATGACCTGTTATTTCTTTCAAGCCGGTATTATCTGATAATGGCTGGCAATGAAACAAAGACAGAAGAAACGGTCGTCACAGTTCTTGAAGTGACTGACGCTGCTTTAGCAAAAGTGCTTGAAGTCCGTTCAGAAGAAGATAATCCTCAATCAACTGGATTGCGAATCAGGATCACTGGCGCAAACGGTCCAGAATTCTCCTACGATCTTTCATTTGAAGATGTAAGCGAAGCTCAAGCCGATGACCACATTTATCAAGTGGATGATTTGGTTGTGATCATCCCCAAAAAGAATCTTGATGACCTTAACGGCGCAACACTTGACCTTCCTAGCAATCCGATGCAGGGAGGTTTGGTGATACGAAACCCAAATAGGCCAAACATGCTTGAAGGTGCAGATATTGAGCTTTCAGGTACGCCCGGCGAGAAACTTCAACAGTTGCTTGATCAGCATATAAATCCTTCACTAGCCGCCCATGGCGGATATGCCGAACTAAAACAGATGGAAGGCACCGTGGCGCACATACTCATGGGAGGTGGATGCCAAGGATGTGCGATGTCTGCAGCTACCCTTCGCCAAGGCATTGAAGTAATGATTGCTGAAGCAATTCCTGAAATCACAGAGGTCGTCGACGTAACTGACCATGAAGCAGGAGAGAATCCCTTTTTTGAGCAGTGAATAGCTAGTGGTTATAAACCTTCAGGAAGGTTGGCTAGAACAGTTTCTGTTAAACCTTTTGCGTCTAATCCCAAAGAAGACAAAAGATCTTCTGGGTCCCCTTGGTCAATGAAAGATACTGGAACACCTAACACGTGGATTTTCGGAGTACGTCCGGGGAGATTACGGAGATGACCTGCTATTGCTGAACCAACACCCCCTTCAGCTACTCCATCTTCAATGGTCACTACGATTGAATGCCGATGCGCATCGGCAATCATCTTTTCATCAAGTGGAGCAATAACGCGAACATCCCAAATGGTAGATGAAAGCTCATGTTTAGAGAGTAAGTCAGATGCCTCTACAGCTGCAGGAAGCATCTTTCCAACAGAAAGGATGCATACGTTAGTTCCTTCCGTAACGCGCCTAGCTTCTATCCCGCTACCAACTTCAGATTCGCTAACAAAAGGAGCGGGAGTTCTTGGGTAGCGAATTGCGATTGGTCCGCTAGTGATCTCTAATGCGTCCGAAAACATTTGTTGTAACTCTTGATAGGAAGATGGGGCGAACATAGTCATCCCTGGGACCTTAGAAAGAAGCATCATGTCAAGAAGGCCATGGTGGGATGCGCCATCCGGACCCGTTATCCCAGCTCGATCAATGCAGAAAATAACAGGTTGCTCGTGCAACGCTACATCAAAATTTATCTGATCAAATGCTCTATTTAGAAACGTAGCGTAGACGGCGATCACTGGTCTCAATCCACCCATAGTCATTCCTGCAGCAGCAGTAACAGCGTGCTGTTCAGCGATTCCTACATCAAAGAATCTCTCTGGAAAACGTTCAGAGAATGGTAATAGCCCAGTACTGTCAGGCATCGCCGCGGTTATTGCAACTAGGTCAGATCGGCTCTCTGATTCTTTGATAAGGATCTCAGTGAATGCTGCCGTGTAACTTCCAGGTTTAGGGTTGCCAATATCGTGAAGGCGTTTAATTGGGTCATTTTCCGCAGGACCATACCCTCTCCCTTTTTCGGTTAGCACGTGAATCACGGTTGGTCCCTCGAAACCAGCAGCATTTCTGAAAGCCTTCTCTAAAGCTTCAATGTTATGACCGTCAAACGGTCCGTTATATCTGAGCCCGAGATCTTCAAAGAAAGACGTTGGATCCCAAATTTCCCTCACAGCAGCTTTAGCTGCATCAATGGCGCGCTCTACGGATTCTCCAAATGGGAGGAGGCCTGTAACTTTCTTTTCCAGTTTTTCTTGTTGTTCTAGGTATTTAGGGTTATTTCTAAGCTTTTTTAAACTGTCAGAGAGAAGAGAAACTGTAGGGGCGTATGAACGCCCATTATCGTTTAGGACGATAATTGCGTTACTTCCAGAATGACCCAAATTATTCAACCCTTCAAAGGCCATGCCCCCAGTAAGGGCTCCGTCACCAATGATGGCTATGACTCTGCGACCCTCTCCATTTTCGCTAGCTTGAGCAGTGGCGATTCCAAAAGCGTAACTTAAAGCAGTGGACGCGTGACTATTTTCTATCCAGTCATGTTCAGATTCGGCTCGGCTAGGGTAACCAGATAATCCCCCTGGTTTTCTAAGAGAACTGAATCCTTCCAATCTTCCAGTGAGAATCTTATGCACGTAAGCCTGATGACCGGTATCCCAGAGCATGATGTCGCGTGGCGAATCGAATGCTCGGTGAAGCGCTAATGTTAATTCAACCACTCCAAGGTTGGAGCCAAGATGCCCTCCATTCTCCTGCACAGTTTTAACAATGAAATTCCTTATTTCATGACTAAGTAAAGCCAAATCGTTATAGGAAAGTCTTCTCAAATCTGCAGGGCATGTTATCTGTTCAAGCATCGGACTCTCCGCTATGGGACTTATCGTACCAATAGGTTATCGCGAGAATCTGCCTAGAGGACTATCGAATCTGACACTACGGTTGTGCGTTCGAGTTACCCATGGGGCACAGGCCAGATTTTCTGTTCAGTCCATGATTGTAAACGGGTCCCCACTACATAGCCGAGGTATAGGACTAGAACTCCTCCGACCGCATCAATCCAATAATGGTTAGCGGTGACGACAATGGCGAAAAGAGTAACTGCAGGGTAAAGAGCCATAGCGAAGTTCATACCAACAGTTTCCAAATGCTTTCTAACAGCTAGGTAACTCCATAAAGCCCAAGCAAAATGGAGACTAGGCATAGCTGCGTATTGGTTTGAAAAACTTTCCATAAGACCCGAATCAAAACTCCATAAACCCCCATACTCTGCCATTGTGTCTAAGAAAGGGCTTTCTACACAAGCACCCACAGGGCGGCAATTTCCTAAAAGCCTAGGAGGCATTAGAGGGAACGTAGCGAATCCGATTAGTGCCAGACCTGTCGTTGTTAACCCAACCGTTCTCCATTTTGGATAATCAAGCGGCTTTCTTATGTATAGGAAAAGTAACACTCCCAATGTCACACCAAAGTGCAAAGTCCCGTAGAAGATGTTCCAGAACCTAAGAAACCATTCCCAATCAAGAAACCATCTCTGTATATCTGGCTCTAAATACAACCCAAAGAACTTTTCGAAATCAATCATGTATTCGGCATTTCTATATGCCGTCTCAGCGCTTACAGATGCCGATCCGAATTGATTCCTAACCCATGAATAGAAAACATAGCAAATACCAATTAAGAGCAATTCGCGCATCCATAGCAATTTGTTCGGTGGGTAACGTTTAGAAAGCTCTTGGGTTCCCATCGATACCTCTCTGTTATATCTCAGTGAGAGAAGGATCTTCCCCGTTAGGTTCTTTTCTGCCACCAAAGATAAGGAGAGGAAAGCCGATCATGCTTCCAACCAAAGTCATGGCATAGATCGCTAGACCTAACGCGAGTGCCTGCTCGCTTGGAACGTTAATTCCGGATAGTAACACAACTAAAGTTCCCTCACGGACTCCAAGCCCACCTATGCCTAGTGGAAGAACTTGAATTATGAGCACTGCTGGGATGAAAGCCATTAAGGCAGTCAATCCGACTTGGTCAATTGCTAGAGCTTCAACTGCGCATCCAGCTGCTAGAAGAAGCATAAATTGATACGCGAATGCAGAAAGTATTACTTCTCTAGCAGCTTTCGGGTGCGCGCGCAGCTTTTCTATCCCTAAATGGATTGCGTTTGCGAATCGGAGTACTCCCTCACGGTTACGGAGTCCTTCTCCAATTCGAGCATTGCCAAGAAGGAGGATCACCAGACCCAGTCCTAGAAGTGTGATAAATCCCACAATCAGCGGAATTTTCGTTGATTTCCCCAACCCTGTTAGACCAGGGTTAATAGCGAATCCGATAAATGTGATGATTGGAAGTACCAGCCACCCACTTAGTCGTTCAAAAACTACCGAAGTGAAACTAATCGGGCCATCATCAGTATCGCGAGTTAGCCTACCAACTCTTACGACATCTCCTCCAACGGTTGTCGGAAGGAAATTGGAAACAAATTGTCCGGACATATAGTGACTGAACAAACGACTGAGAGGTTGGTGTACATCAAGTGCTATCAAGACTCTTTGCCACCGTACAGCTCCTAAAACAAACCCAGCTATCGTAAATAGAAAAGCTCCAACAGTCCAAATAGCAGTCTGGCTGTTCCAGTCAGGGAGTTCATCCCAGTCAATATCATCCATTGAAATGATTACAATTAGTAGTAGGGCGACACTCAGCCCAATCCGTAAAGGAACCGTAATGTATTTACTTTTCCACCAGTGAGTTTCCTCACTATCATTTGAGGCATTCGGTTCAGAGTTCATCTTCAGGTCAGGCCATTCCGCGTCTAAATGCAGGTAGATTAAGTCATATAAGTAACCTAGATAGGGTATTGGCAGTACACGCAGATTCACCGGATATACCTATTTAATTGACCATAAATAGCGTAAAAGCCTGAAATCTAGGGGATTGCGTAAAGTTAATTTGGCCCCGAAATTTAAACTCTTTCCAAAAACCGTTTCCGGTATACGATAACTCGCGTTACCTGACCCATAGCGATTTGTAGATCTTCATCACCATCTCGTATTTCAAATGCACTCACTTGGAAAGTAAGTCTCCTCCCATCAACCCGAGTTAATAGGGCACTTACTCTAACTTTTGCGCCCAGACCGGTCGGATTAACGTGGTCAACGCGGACCCGCATCCCAACAGTGGTTTCTTCGTCAGAGATATGGTCCTTCACTGCGTTCATAGTTTGAGCTTCGCACCAAGCAATCACTCTTGGTGTAGCAAGGACAGGTACGTCTCCAGAAGTTAAAGCGGTCGCTAAATCTTCCTCCGTCACGACGTAATCATCAGATGCTGGAATAGGTGGTTCCAATGCCATACTTGTACGATACGCAAATAGGTCAGTGCTTTGTCGGATGGGGCTAAGGAGTTCTGAAACAGTACTATTGGTAATATGGGAAATGAAATGATTGATAAAGAGTTGATAGAACAAACTCTGGCGGAAGCCGTTAAGAACGGTGGAGATTTCGCTGAAGTTTTTGTTGAAGACAAACAGTCCTCCTCGGCGTATTTTGATGATGGAAAAGTAGAAGAACTAACATCAGGCCGAGACAGGGGAGCGGGGATTAGAGTGGTTGTTGGAGAAACAACCGGTTTCGCCCACACTGCAGATCTGACCCAGCAAGGACTCCTTGCAGCGGCAAGATCTGCTTCGGTTGCAGCTCAAAGCAAAGGTAAACAAACCAAGGTAAAGAAATTGACCAATGCCCCTACTCCTTCTCCAAATCCCGTCTTGATGTTGCCTGAGAATGTAGAAAAAATAAAAAAAGTTGAGTTGTTAAAACGAGCTGACGAAATGGCTAGAAATCAAAGCAATGCGATCACTCAAGTTTCAGTTAGGTACGGGGATTCTCGCCGCCACATCCTAGTAGCTAACACCGATGGAGTTTTTGCTTCTGATGATCAGGTACGAACTCTCTTTTCAGTTGCATGTGTTGCTACCGGAGATGCTGGAATGCAAACAGGTCGCGAATCAACTGGACGACCCATAGGCTTTGAATTGTTCAACGAATACGACGTTGATGAATTAGCTGAGCGAGCAGCCCGAAGAGCATTAACAAAATTGAATGCCCGACCAGCTCCGAGCGGCACGATGCCCGTAGTAATAGGTAGCGGAGGTGGTGGAGTATTATTCCATGAAGCATGCGGGCATGGACTTGAGGCAGATTTGGTTAAAAAACAAGCCTCAGTATTTGCTGGCAGAGTAGGAGAGACTGTCGCCAACGAACTAGTTACTTTAATTGATGATGGAACTATGTCTAAAGAATGGGGAGCTTTTGCCATAGATGATGAAGGTCGCCCAGCGCAAAAGAATACTCTCATTGAAGAAGGGCGACTCGTTGATTACATGTGGGATGGGTTGCGGTCAAGAAGTCAAGGTAGGTCAAGTACAGGAAATGGTCGGAGGCAAAGTTACCACGTTCTTCCTATGGTACGAATGACTAATACATACATTGCAAACGGAGAAACTGACCCAGAAGATATCATCGCAGACACTTCGAAAGGAGTTTATGTCGCCCATCTAGGCGGGGGACAGGTAAATACGGCGACAGGCGACTTTGTTTTTGGAATGACGGAAGCTTACCTAATAGAGAATGGTGAAATTACTTCGCCAATTCGTGAAGGAAATCTCATAGGTAATGGACCTGAAGTTCTCAAACAAATAGATGCTTTAGGGAATGACTTCAAGATGGGATCCCCGGGAACTTGCGGAAAAGATGGGCAAGGAGTTCCGGTAGGAGATGGAACCCCAACTTTACGGGTTAAGAGTATGACTGTCGGCGGGACAGCTGCATAGGACCGACATGGAAGAGAAACTACTAACGACTGCGGATAAAATAATTGCTTTAGGAAGGGAAGATGAACAAATTGAAATTGTCGCCGTCCATGAACAAGAAACAGAAATAAGGGTTTATGAAGGAGAAATCGAGTCATTTACAGCGTCCGAATCACAAGGTGTAGGGATCAGGGTGATTCAAGATGGTCGTCAAGGGATGGCGTACGCAGGAACTTTAGATGACCAGATCTTAAAGGAAACGCTGATAGAGGCACGAGATAATTCGACCTTTGGGACATACGACGAGTTCGTAGCAATAGCTGAACCAGATGGGGTTCAACCCGTTCCTTTGAATCTCTACAACCCCAAACTAAGCCAATTCTCTACCGAAGATAAAATAGCGCTCGCCAAGGAACTAGAGAAATATATTCGGAGCTCAGATGAGAGAATCGTTGGAGTTGAATCAACCGAATACGTTGACTCGGTCTCAGCAAGTGCCATTGTCACCTCGAGTGGAATTCGACGTTCCAGCTATGAAGGGGGTTGTTACGTCGCGGCATCTTCTCTAGCTTCAGATGGGAAAGACATGCAGACAGGATTTGGATTTTCGGTTGGGCGCAACCCGGAACTCTTAGATATAGAAAAGGCAGGTTCCCAAGCTTCGGAGAGGGCCACTCGACTACTTGGTGCCAAGAAAGCTCAATCAGGTAGGCAAACAGTTATTCTTGATCCCTATGTAACTGCACAATTCCTGGGAATTATTGGATCAACGTTCAGTGGCGAATCACTTCTGAAAGGAAGATCTTTATTCGCAGACAGGGAAGGGGAACAGATCGCGTCAAAGATGCTTACTCTTGTGGATGACCCCACTGACCCGGAAGCATTTACAGCTACGGAAGTTGACGGTGAAGGTTTAGCAAGCCGAAAAAATATCCTTATAAATAAAGGATTTCTAGAAGGCTTTTTGCATAACAGTTATACCGCTCGAGCGTTAAAGACGATTTCAACTGGATCAGCAGTTCGTAGCTACAATTCTTCGCCCGGCGTAGGAGCCTTGGCTTTGTCTCTTGTACCCGGATCTGAAACTCAAGAGCAACTTATTGAGGGTGTCGGGAATGGGATATTGATTCAAGGTGTAGCGGGGCTTCATTCTGGGGTGAACCCCATTAGTGGCGATTTTTCAGCTGGTGCCGAAGGCCTTCAGATAAGAAATGGGAAACTTGCTGAACCGGTAAGAGAGATCACGATCGCATCTACTCTTCAACGGATGCTTCTGGAAGTGCAGGGCGTTGGGAACGACCTTGAAAGACTACCGATGCGTTCTTCGGGAGTGTCTCTTGTTGTGGGAGATGTAACAGTTTCTGGTGTCTGAAAACATTTTTCTGCTTCGCCCACCTAGGATCCACTAGACGACGAAATTGAAATTTACGATGACAGCCATTGATACACAAAAGCACAGTAAGCCGCTTATTTCTTTTTTCGTTATGGTTGGATGTCTGATTTTGTGTGCAAAACCAGCTTTCGGAGTTGGAGGAGCTTCTTTGCAAGACAATTTGGATCTTTGGAAAGCAATTGTTCTAGGGGTAGTTGAAGGGTTAACTGAATTTCTTCCTATTAGTTCAACAGGGCATTTGCTAGCGGGAAAGGAATTCTTGGATCTAGGTCAAACACCGGCGACAGAAAAAGCAATTGAAAGTTATATCGTCAGCATCCAAATCGGTGCTATCTGTGCTGTAGCTTTCCTGTACCGCAGTCGTCTGAAACAAATGATGCAAGGACTACAAGGTGATAGTCCCGAAGGTCGTCAAATACTGACGAGCCTCATTGTCGCCTTTATCCCCACCGCTTTAATAGGTTATTTTATTTCTGATTTCGTTAAGGATGAATTGTATGGCCTTGGCCCAGTAGCAGGCGCATGGATAGTCGGAGGATTATGCATTCTGTTTGTTCAGAAAAAACAATGGTTTGCTAATCGAGGGAGCTCTCTGGAAGGGTTAGGTGCATCTAGGGCCGCAATAATTGGTTTAGCTCAGGCTTTAGCCCTTTGGCCGGGGGTAAGCCGAAGCCTAGTTACGATTGTTGCCGCGGTATTAGTGGGTTTATCACTAAAGGCAGCAGTTGAATTTAGTTTCCTTCTAGGGTTCGTGACTCTAACAGCGGCAACAGTTTACGAAATGGGAACTGATGGTCAGGGAATTATTGATAATTTTGGATATCTAACGCCATCTATAGGAATTATCGTCGCTTTCCTCGCTGCAATAGTTTCAGTACGTTGGATGGTTGATTGGCTCGAGACTCGGAGTTTAAGCATCTTTGGCTACTACAGGATCTTGGCCGGCTGCGCAGTTTATTTCTTACTTTTTGTTGATTTTTTTTAAGAATCAGTCGCTTGAAGCAGGAGAGGGAGGGGCGGCACTTTCGGTTTTCTTCTGTTTCGCTGGAACTGGATCTTTCGTAGAAGAGGTTTCAGTGTCCGTGGATTTCTGTTTGGTTTCTGCCTTAGCTGCCGTTCCCTTGGACCGGCTATCATTTTTATAGAAACCAGAACCTTTAAAAGATATTCCTGGCGCCGAGAAGATCTTTTTCACGGAGCCAATGCAATCTTCTGAAGGGCAATTAGTCAATGGATCTTCAGAGAAGGACTGAAAAACTTCAAATGTGCTGTCGCATGTCTCGCACCGGTAATCATAGGTGGGCATGTTCTCTCTCCGTGGTCAAGCAGCCAAACTGCTTCTGTATAGATACAAAGAGGAACTCTACCGGAAGATTCTCTCAATCAATAGATTGTTCTTCCCCACGCAGTAGCCTGCCGATATTTTCCGAATGTCTTGATAGGACAATTAATGATGCTCCGGCTGAGATCCCAAACTCTTTCCATGAACCACCAGAACTGATAAGTACTCCAAAAGGAAAAATAGCGATCAAACTCAACGAACCAATGGATGCCCTACGGAAAAGTTTCATTATCGGAATCCAAATGCACACTGCGACAATGGCAACCAGTGGGTAGAGGGCGATCCCTACTCCTCCAAGCGTAGCAACACCTTTCCCCCCACTCATTTTTCTAGTTACGGGGAAGATATGTCCCAACATTGCCACCAACCCAGCAACAAGACCAAGGAGCCGACCTTCAATAAAAAAGCAAATAATGGCAGGCACGAAACCCTTGAGCAAATCACCTATGAGGACGATGGCTCCTGCTCTCGCTCCCGCCACTCGATAAACATTGGAAGCACCAGGATTTCCAGATCCTTCGATTGTAGGGTCATGACCTACGAAACCAGCGACTATGTTAGCTGTTGGAAATGTTCCAAGAACATAACTCACAGGAACGAGAAGCCACCACCATGTCACGTTCCCATGATAGTCCCCATAAAGTTGATCAAGTGTCTGACAAGATAGCGTATTTGTTAATATTGTAAATATGATTCCTTTGGAAGAAGCACGAGATTTTGTTCTTGGCAAAGTTCAAGTACTTGGTTTTGAACAGGTAGGGCTGCTTTCAGCTAGAGGTCAAGTTACTGCAGAGGCAATAACTTCTTCAGAAAATGTCCCCCCATTTGATAACACTGCTGTTGATGGGTACGCGGTTCTCGCTGCCGACACTCAAGGAGCAACTGAGAATTCCCCTGTTGTGTTGACGGTTCTAGAGTCAATTGCTGCAGGAAATTCCCCTAAGGAAATTCTTCAGTCAGGGGAGTGTTCAAAGATTATGACAGGAGCACCTATTCCAATTGGAGCTGACGCTGTTGTGATGGTTGAATGGACCAACCAGGGTGCCAACTCTCATCTTGTTAACATCACGAGAGGAGTTTCAGTTGGGGACCATATTCGCGAGTCTGGCGAAGATCTTGTTCCAAATGATCTTGTGATACCTGAACAAACATTACTTAATTCGGCACATCTTGGTTTGCTCGCAAGTTTGGGAATTTATGAAATTAAAGCGATCAAAAAACCAACTGTTGCTGTTTTCTCAACAGGTGATGAACTTATTGAGGGCACCCAGAACCTAGAACCTGGACAGATACGCGACTCTAACCGGTTCTCCCTTATATCGCTTCTTGAGAAGGATGGCTTCCAAACTCAAGACCTTGGACTTATAGCCGATGATGAATCAGCTATAGAACAAACCATTCTAGAAGCTTCTAAGACTTGCGACGCAATAGTTACTACTGGCGGAGTGAGCATGGGAGATTACGATTTCGTAAAAATTGTGCTGAACAGAATAGGAGATATGAGATGGATGCAAATAGCAATCAAACCAGCTAAACCATTTGCGTTCGGGATAGTTGAAGGAACCCCAGTGTTCGGACTACCAGGGAATCCTGTTTCTTCCATGGTTTCCTACGAACTTTTGGCAAAGCCAGCATTAAAAAAAATGATGGGTTGCCCCAAATTGCTCCCCACTTACTTTTGGGGAGAAACTGTCGGGAGTTTCAAACGTAGAGAAGATGGTAAGACGCATTTCGTACGAGTCATTGCATCCGCTGACGAAACGTCACTTAAAGTGCAGCCAGCTAAACGTCAAGGTTCACACCAATTAACAGGAATGGCGGAAGCTAATGCTCTTGCAATTCTTCCAGATGGTGAGGGACTAGAACCCGGCTCTTCATTGCAGTTCTTCTTCCTTGATTGACCTGATGCCGCTAGCATGAGAATCGTATGAAGGGTCAACTCGTAGATACGTATGGAAGGGTCCATAAAGATCTTAGAATATCGATCACGGATCGATGCAACTTCCGGTGTTCGTACTGTATGCCAGAAGATGGACTGGAATGGTCTCCACGAGAAGACCTACTTACCTTTGAAGAGATTGAACGCATTGCTGGCCTGCTAGTTGACCGTTTCGGAGTGGAGAGCATCCGCATCACCGGAGGAGAACCAACTGTTAGGGCGAACTTAGCCGACCTAATAAACCGTTTAGCGAAATTGCGCGTTGACCTTTCCATGACTACTAACGGAGCGACCCTTTCTTTGGCAGCAAACCGATTGAAAGAAGCAGGTCTTAAAAGAATCAATGTCTCACTTGATTCCCTGCGCAGGGAACGATTCGCTCAATTAACAAGGAGAGATAACCTCAACCAAGTTCTTGAGGGAATCACAACGGCAACAGATGTCGGATTTGATCCTGTGAAGGTCAACATGGTTGTGATGAAAGGAATTAACGATGATGAAGTCTTAGACTTTGTTGAATTCGGCAGAACAAACGGAGTGATAGTCAGATTTATCGAATTTATGCCACTGGATGCTGATGAGGCATGGGACGAAAGAAAAGTTATGCCCCTAAGTGAGATACTAGAAGTTATCTCTAAAGCCCATGGGCTTATTCCTGTAGAGCGGGACAACTCACCAGCTGCCCGTTGGAAATACGAAGATGGAGCAGGTGAGATAGGAGTAATAGCGACAGTTTCGGATGCGTTTTGTGACTCGTGCGACCGGATACGGCTAACTGCAGATGGAAAATTTCGTAATTGCCTTTTCGCACTGAAAGATTATGACTTGAGAGAACTTCTCCGAGATGGAGCAGACGATGATCAGATTTCTAACCTATTTATAAATGGAGTAAAGGATAAATGGGAAGGGCACAAGATAGGGAAATCAGTTTTTATTAGGCCAAGTAAATCTATGTCTCAGATCGGAGGGTAAGAGTGACGGAACAAGATTTTACACATCTCAATTCTCGTGGTGAAGCCAGAATGGTAGATGTTAGTCCGAAGGAACCAACCTTACGAAGGGCGCTTGCGAAGGCGAAAATTTTCATGTCTAAAGCAGCTCTTAAATCACTATCTGAAGGAACCATAGTTAAAGGTGATGTTTTTGCGATTGCTCGAGTGGCGGGTATACAGGCCGCAAAAAAAACCTCGGAACTGATCCCTCTTTGTCACCCGCTCATGCTCAACACGGTGAAAATAAATTTTGCGGTGGATGAGAGCAATATTTCTATTGAAGCTGAAGTGACTACTGTAAGCCAAACAGGTGTTGAGATGGAAGCGTTGTCGGCATGCTCAATTGCCGCATTAACTATTTATGACATGTGCAAAAGCGTTGACAAAGAAATGGTTATTACGGATTTAGCGTTGTGGGAAAAAACCGGTGGTAAATCAGGACCCTATAAGCGGGTCTGAAAATAATTCCCAAACAAGACCAAAGAACCGTTCTTTCAAATTAAATGGCTGAAACCCGAATAATTCCTTGAACTATCCACCAATCATCACTAAATAAGTGCAAAAATTTTATTAGTACAGCCGAGAGGATTTGGTGGAGAAGTGCTGTTAGTAGCGTTAGCTATTTTATGGTTAGGAGCAGGAGTCTATTGGCTTCGTAAACGAATAGCTGCTCCTTCTATGATGCTTGGACAGTCCTCTGGTCAATTGCGTTTTCGTAGGAGAGCGAGAGCGGTAGTGGTACCTCTTAGAGGGCCTCAAAACACATTGGGATACGTATCCCAACCAGGACATTCGTTAGTCGAGCCTCCACTCGATATGAGAAAAAAGGGGATCAATCCCATGGAATTAACAAGTGAACAAGCACGTATCCGCAGAAGAAAAGTCTTATTTGCCTTGGTAGGCGTAGTGGTCTTTACGCTTCTTTTGGCAATAGTCGCAGGTGGTGGTTTCATCGCTGTGCATCTTTTCTCTGACACACTGTTATTCGGGTACGTTCTTATGCTGGTCCAATATCAACGAGAAGTTGATCAATCTAGACAAGGACAATACGAAGCATATGACGCACCGAATTTAGGCTACGCGGCTACAGGAACAGAAAGCCTGTAAACGACTTTCCTCCGGTAACGTTTTCCTAACTACGCTAGAAAGATTCATTAGGGGCTGTAGCTCAGCTGGCTAGAGCGCCTCGGTCGCATCGAGGAGGCCAGGGGTTCGACTCCCCTCAGCTCCACTGGACACAGCTCAACCGAGCTTCACGTTTCCGATTCTGAAGCTGAGACTATGCTGGTGAGGTGATCCAACTCTGGGAACCTTCAAAGAAGCGAATTGGCAATTCTCGATTAATGGGTTTCGCCAGCATAGCTGAAGCTCTCTTTAGCATCGACCTCCCAGACTATGACGCGATCCACAAATGGAGCATTGAATCACCGGATGAATTCTGGAGGCACGCATGGAACGAACTCGGTTTAATCGGAGAAATGGGTGACCAAATTCTCACCAGAGGAGAGAAGCTTCAAGAATCTGTGTTTTTCCCAGACGCCACTATCAATATCGCAGAAAACTTTCTCAAAAGAAACGATGACAGTGAAGCCATAATCTGGGTAGACGAACTTGGAAACTCGTTTGAATTAACCTGGGCTGAACTCAACGAACAGGTCTCTTTGTTGCAGCAGGCTCTTTTGGATTTGGGGGTAAGAAAAGGAGATTGTGTCGCTGCATGGCTACCTAACCGTCCAGAAACAATTTCGGTGATGATTGCAACTGCAAGTATCGGTGCAGTCTTCACTTCAACGTCACCGGATTTTGGCGTTAAGGGATTACTTGATCGCTTCACTCAAGTAAAACCGAAAGTTCTATTTGCTACTGAAGGCTACTTCTATGGTGGCAAGTGGTTCTCCTGTCTAGAAAAGCTTGAGGATGTTGAGTCAGGTCTACCAAGTCTGCAACAAACCATCGTGGTTCCGTACCAAAATATTAATAATGATAAAGTTGATGTATCAGTAGGCGACTCGCGACTCCTTTGGCCAGAATTCATCGGGCCCTATCACCCTAAATCCATAAACTTTCCACCGCATAGTTTCAATCACCCATGGTATGTTCTTTACTCATCCGGGACTACCGGAAAACCTAAATGTATTGTCCACCGCACTGGCGGAGTCCTCTTAAAGCATTTAGTTGAACACGGGCTTCAATGTGATGTGCAGCCGGGAGACAGGGTTTTTTATTACACCACCGCAGGGTGGATGATGTGGAATTGGCTAGTTTCTGCCTTGGCATCACAGGCAACGGTCGTTCTTTATGATGGATCTCCATTCCATCCGAGCCCTACATCCCTGTTTAACTTTGCAGACGAGCAATCGGTTACTCTTTTTGGAGTTTCAGCAAAATACATAGACGCATGTGCGAAAGCCGGAATAGCACCAATGAGGACACATGATCTCTCAAGTGTCCGAACAATTTGTTCAACAGGTTCAACTCTTGGCGGGGAAGGCTTTGATTACGTTTATAGAAATGTCAAAAAAGACGTGCATCTTCAGTCAATGTCCGGAGGAACAGATCTGTGCGGGTGCCTAGTTGCAGGCGACCCAACAGGCCCAGTGCGCCGCGGGGAAATCCAAAAACCGGCGTTAGGGGTAGACATTGAAATTCTTAGTGAATCAGGTGAGCGATTAGGTCATAGCGAACAGGGTGAACTCGTGTGTTCAAATCCATTCCCGTCTATGCCAATTTCATTTCTTGACGATGAAACAGGAGAGAAATACCAGTCCGCATATTTCAACCGATATGAAGGGAAATGGCATCAAGGAGACTTCGCCGAGTGGACTCCAACAGATGGAATCATCATTCATGGAAGGTCAGACGCTACTTTAAACCCTGGTGGTGTGAGGATAGGCACAGCTGAAATCTATGCCGTCGTTGATTCTCTGCCAGAAATTAATGAAAGTGTGGTTATAAGCCAAAGATGGGGTGGTGATAACAGGGTCGTTCTCTTTGTTGTCCTCTCTGAAGGGTATTTTCTTGATGAGGGACTCAAGACAAAGATAAAGGCTTCGCTTCGTGAACAGGCATCGCCTAGGCACGTGCCTGTCGTCATTGAAGCAGTTCTAGATTTACCTAGAACACGGAGCGGGAAATTATCAGAATTAGCAGTGAAAGCTGTAGTAGAAGGGAATCCCGTTCGCAACACTGAAGCATTAGCAAATCCTGAAGCGTTAGACTATTTCAAAGGCCTAGAGGAACTTCAATGACACAACAATTAAGAAGCATGTTATTTGCACCTGGTAATAAAGCAGAGCTTCTTCAGAAGTTCACAAAAATACAACCTGATGCAGCAGTCATTGATCTTGAAGACGCAGTCCCAGATTCTGAAAAGAATGCAGCAAGGGAGAACGTAAAGGAATTCGGAACCTCATTTAAGAATGAAAAATTCTCCGTGTTTGTAAGAGTTAATCCGGTTTCCTCAGAATTCTTTGAGTCCGATATTCAAGCAACCGGTCCTGAGATAGATGGAATTGTAATTCCGAAAATCAGTAGTGTAGAGGAATTACAAAAAGCTGAATCGCTACTCTCCACTTCGGCTCTTGCGAATCGCATCGTAGTGGGAATTGAAACAGTGAGGGGCTTAACATCAGCTCCGGATATCTTGTTGAGAAGCTCAGTTATAGCAGCATATTTTGGCGCAGAAGACTACATTGCAGATTTGGGAGGTGTCCGTACCGATAGCAATGAAGAAGTTTTCTTCGCAAGATCGCAGATGGGGATAGCAGGAAGATTGACAGGAATCCCAGTTATTGATCAAATTGTTGCGAATTTCTCTGATACGGAAAGATTCAAAAGAGAATCGAGGCAAGCCAGGTCCTTAGGATTTACAGGGAAATTATGCATACACCCTTCTCAAGTGTCTCTTGCTAACGAATCATTTTCTCCAACTGAACAGGAAATCTCAAGAGCGAAAGAGCTACTTTCAAACTATGAAGAAGCGGTTTCTCAAGGATCAGCATCAATCGTTTTTGATGGGCAAATGATTGACGAAGCTTTAGCTAAACAAGCACGAAGAATTTTAGATCTTTCCGATTAGCTTTCCTTTTCGCTTCTGCGGATAACGATAGCGAAAATTATCAAGCTGATACCAAATAGTTCCCCAAGAGATGTTCGCTGCCCCAAAGCTATTATGCCAATGCACATAGCTGTTGCCGGAAGCAATGACTGTAAGAACGCGAATCTAGATTTGGATATTTTTCGAAATACTAACTGGTCAATACCATAGGGGATTACGTTCGCTAGAAGCCCTGTCAAGAGAGCTAATAGTACCAAAATCGGAGAATCCATGATTCGATCAAACGAGTCAAATGAAGCCGGCGATATTACCAATCCACCGATGAGCATTCCGATGCCAAGACCATCTAAGTGCGCTCCAGTTCTAGCAACTTTGCTACCGAGAATTATATAAAGTGCCCATAATGTCCCAGCTAATAAAGCAAATAAAAAGCCAGTAACCGTCCCCTCAGGCGTCACTTCAGCTAACAGAAACACGCCCAGAGCCGCTATAAGTAGGGAGATTAAATTTCTAACGGAACGTCGTCCTGCCGCAGCAACCGCAATAGGACCAATAAACTCTATCGCCACGGCATTTCCGAGCGGTAACTCTTCTATAGCCAGATAGAAGCAAAGATTCATCCCTGCGAGAACAATTCCAAAGGCAGCGGTCCAGTACATGTCTAAATCGTTGAAAGAACGCTTCCAGGAACGCCGCAGTACGATCAGGATAATCGCTGCACCAAGAACGCGTAAGACAGCTACCATGCCCACACCTAAGTCATCGAAAAGGCTGAAGGCGAGCGCAGCGCCTAGATATTGCGAAATGGCACCTAGAACAAACATGAGCTCAGGCGGGGTTGAACCCGCAACTTGCACTTGTTTCGCTTCAAACCTTCCAGATCGCACTAGATAACGGTACCCCAAACGGTCCAGATGAAGAATTTAACGGCTAACGTCGTTTGTATGGAAGAAATAGAAGAACAACAGGTAACACTAAAAGAGCTTGAACTAAGCATCAATCAACCATTTGCATATGGAGTTGGAGTTGCAACAAAGAGTCCCAGTGGAGAGATCCTTGATGTTCTCTACCCTTCTCCGCAGTGCCAAACCGAACCACTTACTTGCGCACTTCTCGCAAAAGCAATTGGTTGGGATGGGGAAACATCAACCTATGAAATTGAATCCAGCGTTTTGGAAGAGCTAGCTGCTGCTTTAATAGAATTTGAAAATCAGAATGGCTTCAATGAGTCGCCGTCAGCTATCTTCACAGCAATAACAAATGCGATTCTAAATTCTGATGTGCCTGGTGGGGAAAGAATTGCTGTTGTCAGCTTTATCGCTAACCAAACAGATGCCCCAGAAAACGCAATAGATTCGTATCTCCGTCTCCACCTCTTGTCGACTCGTCTCGTAAAACCTCATGGAATTGACCTATCTGGGATCTTCGGGAAATTAACAAATTGTGTTTGGACCAATCTCGGCCCATTTAAACCCGAAGATTTTGAAGCTCAACGAGTCCAATTGCTATCTGACCAGAAAGATGTTTATGTGCACGGCCTTGACAAATTTCCTCGGATGACAGATTACGTTGTCCCCCCAGGAGTGAGAATCGCTGACGCGAATAGAGTCAGGTTAGGCGCGCATTTGTCTGAAGGAACAACAGTAATGCACGAAGGATTTTGTAATTTCAATGCTGGGACGCTTGGTTCATCCATGATCGAAGGAAGAATTTCAGCAGGTGTTGTCGTTGGGAATGGCTCAGATGTAGGAGGAGGTGCTTCAATAATGGGAACTCTTTCCGGGGGAGGTTCAGAAGTAATCTCAGTTGGAGAAGACTGTCTTATCGGTGCTGAGGCAGGGATAGGTATTTCTTTAGGAAACAATTGTGTTGTAGAGGCTGGACTGTATGTCACTGCAGGAACTCTGGTGCAAACCCCTGATGGGTCAACTGTTAAAGCCCAATTGCTCTCAGGGATAGATAATCTGTTATTCCGACGTAATTCGGTTACCGGAACAGTCGAGGCTCTAATGCGAGGAGAGAATTCTAGTTGGCAGGGTCTCAATGAAGAACTTCACAAAAACTAAACATGGCAATTAAGCCATGACGACTCTTCGCCACCTGGGATGGGATAACTACCAAAAATTGCATGATACTGATTTAGGGTCCGGCTTCGTAGGGAGAGTTCGCCGAGTGGATCGTGGAGAAGTAGATGTAGCTAGCGAAATGGGAGAAATTCGCGCTCTGTCAGATAGTCAACGAACATCAGCAGATATTGCCCCAGCTACAGGAGATTGGGTAGAAATTCTAGAAGATCCTGATATGGGGTTTATTGTAGAAAGAATCTTACCTCGGTATTCGGCTATTGTGCGACGTGACCCAGCTGAGTTTGAACAAGCACAGGTAATGGTTAGCAATGTTGACCTTGTAGGAATTGTTTCTTCAGCGGACCGGCCAATCAATATAGCTAGGATAGAAAGATTCTTGGTTCTGGCAGAAAATAGTCAAGCACAAGCGGTACTCATTCTTACGAAACGAGATTTAGGAATTCCCGAAGAGTGGGACAGAGCTATAGATGGTTTTCCTGAAATACCTTCTATCGAAACTAGCGCTCTTGAGGGTGATGGCATTGCAAAGATACAGGAGTTAATTTCACCGGATCGCACTTTAGTACTCTTAGGCGAGTCGGGGAGTGGTAAATCTTCACTAGTGAATCTTCTCATGGGGGAAGAGGTTCTAGAAACGTCAGAAGTCCGAGTCCGGGATAGAAAAGGCAGACACACTACAGTTGCCCGCGAGTTATTGACGATCCCTACTGGTGGGAGCCTCATTGATACTCCAGGTATTCGCGGGGTGGGACTATGGGATGCAGAAGAGGCGGTTGAACGAGTATTTACTAAAATATCTTCAGAAGCGAAACAGTGTAGATTTAAGGATTGCTCCCACACTGCTGAACCTGGATGCTCCGTTATTGATGCTGTAGAGAGCGGAAGAATTGATCAGAACAAACTCTCTAGGTATTTAAGGCTGAAAGAAGAACTTCAAGAGCAAACAGAAAAT
>JASLWO010000060.1 GCA_030740795.1 Acidimicrobiales bacterium
CTTCAGCCATTTCTTCCAAACGATCAATTGGGAAAACAACGTTCTTATCTATGACCCAACCGGTCCGGTCAAAATTCGGACTGTAATGGGCGAGCGTCAAATCGTCACTTTCTTTAGGGACGATTCTGAATCCCTGATCTGCTGCATTCCAGTCAGCGTTTCCATCTATTGTTAATCCGGCTGTGGTGACAATCGCGACCCGGCTTTCTGCAAGCGATTTGGGCTCTATCCACGGGACCTCATCAAACGCGAAGCCTTCAAGTTTGCCGAGCATTGTCCGAACTTGTTTATCTCCCATTCAACTCATCCTAGACCGGAGCTTCTTACTCCACAAAGACAAATTCCTAACTTCCCATTACCCAAAACATGGTTATTTACTGAGCGAAGGGTTTATTGATGGCATGTAATTGCTCAGGGGCGACCTTATACACCCGATCGTACGTCAGTAACCCGTTTATCTCTGATTCCACGTCAGTTGTCTGCGTGTAGATAACGCCAGCGAGACCCTTCGGAACTAAATCAGCAATAACACGCATTAAATCTTCATAGGAGTCAAGTAAGTCAGATTCGGTGGCTGCTTTCGTATACCCCCACCCTTTCGCCAACATGGTATGCCCATCCACGTGCAGGCTGATACCGCCAAACTCGCCATATACGGTTACCCGCCCAGGTTCATGTTCAGGGAGCTTCTCCGGGTTCTGATACAGGTGATGGTCGCGCATGTGACCAGAGCCAGTATCGGTCCAACCACTAGGGCCATCAACCAGTCTTGACGGATCCAATGCCATCACATGGGAGAGAGTCGCATCAGTATCATGCTGCCCCCACGCTTCATTGAACGGCACCCACACAACAATGGATGGAAACGGTCGTAACGCATGGATCATCGAATCTAATTCATTTCGGAACCCTTTCGGGTCATTACCGGGGCTGATCTTGTCCCAATCCATATCTTCTGGCTGCACACCTGCTTTAAGTTCCTTTCCGAACACCACCATATTGAATGCGGTACTTGGCATATCCTGCCAGACAAGAACGCCGAGCCGGTCAGCGTGCCAGTACCATCGCGCAGGTTCAACCTTAACGTGTTTCCGTATCGTGTTAAACCCCATCGCTATCGTCGCCTCTATATCAAAAGATAAAGCTTCATCAGTTGGAGCCGTGTATAAGCCATCCGGCCACCACCCCTGATCAAGGAGCCCCAAATGAAATATTGGGGAACCATTAAGGGTTAACCGCAGGTAACCATCTTCATCTGGCTGGTAAGAAATTTCTCTCGCACCAAAATAGCTTTGCACAGCATCAACCACGACCCCATTCTCATCAATAATTTCAATCACAAGACCGTAGAGGAACGGGTCATCGGGACACCACAACCGAAGCTCCTCAAAGGATAAACAAAGGGAAATTTTATCCTCTTTAATAGATTCAGATACTTCACAGATGACCTTTGAGTCGTAAAGGCACGCCACCCGTATGTGAGAATCAGGAGTTGCATTTGTTGTGGAACAAAAAACCTCCACAACGTTTTTCGAAATGTGTGTTTGGGTATGCACGTGCTCAATGCATGTTTGTGGAATGGGTTCGAGCCACACGGTTTGCCAGATGCCCGCTACAGCCGTGTATTGAATAGCGAACGGGTTCAGGGTTTGTTTCCCAACAGGTTGGTCTCCCGTATCGGTTGGATCAGTGATTGAAACAACCAATTCCTGAACGGGTTCAGTGGTTAAAGCATTGGTGATATCAACATGGAAAGGGTCAAACCCGCCTTCATGGACACCGACCTTATTACCGTTCACCCAGATAGTGCATGCCCAATCAACAGCGCCAAAATGCAGGCGCAGACAATCGGAACCATCAATTAACGGGTTTTCAAACAATGTTCGTACTGTTAGAACTTCATCTGGTTGGAGAACATGATCAAAGCCGCTTAACGCAGAACCAGCAGGAAACGGCACAAGAATCGAATCAGAGAAAACCGGTTCCGTATCAGGTGAATGTATGGAAGCATCCCATTTCCCATTCAGATTCACCCACTGTGGACGAACTAGTTGTGGGCGAGGATATTCAGGCAGGGGATTTTCAGAACATACTGAATCAGCCCAACGGGAACGCAAAATCACGTCAACAACCTACTACACGCATTTCAAGAAAAGCATCAGACAACCTAGTCGGGGACTCCCCCTGTTCATACATTTGTTTAGAGTTTGGTTAGACTCTTGATGTGAAATATAAGCAACTCCTCGCATCTGTATTTTGCCTTTTTGTTCTAGCTGGTAGCGGTTCATGTTCTTCAGATAAAGCAGAACAAACGCAACAATCTACGGAGGAAGATGCTCCAGTTGCAACAGAAACACCTGAACCATCACCGCCACTACAACAAACACCCACAGAAACCTTAGTAATTGAAGACGAGCCAACAGAAGAAGACGAAGAAAAATCTGAACCTGAACCAGATGGGCCTAAATACGAAAATGGTGACTCTGACTACCTTTTTGACCAAAACCGACTCCATACTTTTGAGCTGACTTTGTCAGAAGAAAACCTAGCGTTTCTTGATGCAGAACCTGGTCGCGAAGAATATGTTGAGGGAACACTGACGTTCGAAGGAGAGTCCCTACCCGTTGGTATTAGATACAAAGGATCTGTTGGGGCGTGGGTAGGTTGTGTTTCCGGTGATTTTTTCTCAGCTGAAGGAGAAAAAACTTGCACGAAACTTTCCATGAAAGTCAAAATCAACTGGGAAGATTCTGACGATAAGTTCTATGAAGTTAAGAAACTGCAGTTCCATTCGCAGAATCTTGACCCAACAAAAATGCATGAACGACTCGGCTATTACCTCTTTAGGGAAATGGGTGTTCCCGCTCCACGATCCGTTCACGCTCGCCTCATCATCAACGGAGAATACAACGGTATTTACGCATTAACTGAACAAATTGATGGACGGTTCACTAGAGAGAACTTTGATGATGGAACCGGAAATCTGTACAAGGAAGTATGGCCTCTCACTAACGAAGGAGAAGCAAAAACAAATGATTGGGATTTCGAATGGGCGTTGAAGACAAACGAAGACGAAGACACATCATTTGACATCATGCATGGGTTTTCTGAAGCAATCGCAAATGCTAATAAGGATGATCTCCAACAGGTTATGCGTGAATGGATGGACATTGACCCAGTGCTGGCATACGCGGTTGTTGATCGAGCGATAGCGAACGATGACGGGGTTTTTCACTGGTATTGCGATGACGAACGGATCGGCGGTGAAGGTTCAAATGTTGAACAGTTTTCATGTAATCCACATAATTTCTACTGGTATGAAGATCCCACAGCGGGAACTATGCATCTCATCCCTTGGGACCTTGACAATGCTTTTGAAAACATCAGTAGACCAAATCCGGTAACCCCGATCAAAGATGGATGGGGAGAAAGAACCAATGATTGCAAACCATTCGCTTTCGGAGGATGGGGACTTCCCCAAGTATCGGCAGCATGCGACAAGATTATTGGCACATGGGCATTATTTGAAAATGAATACCAACAAATACAAAACACGTTCCTTACAGGTGTTTTCTCTCAAGAAAACGTGGATAATCTCATCAACACATGGGCAGGGCAAATAAAAGACGCTGTGCAAGAAGCAGCAGGAACCCATGATGATCAACCCTCAATGGAAGATTGGTTACGAAACGTTGAACGACTCAAAAATGATTTAGAGACCGTAAGAAGCAAAATAAATTAAACGCACTGAACAAACCATAAGTTTCTAAAACTTGGCTAATTGCATGCGAGTGTTGAAGTCACATAAGCGTATTTTTCAGCCACGAATGATTTCAAACCAAACATCGGAGGAATCTCAGATTCTGAACGAGATTTCATCCCTGGAGGTCCCTCTTCGCGTTTTATGAACGGGTCCTGAACACTAATATCACGTTCAAGATTCTCAACGAAATTCTCATAAGGGTACATCTTGTTCGGGTCTGCCAATACAGAACTATCAACTAGTTCAGAAAGCTCATCTATTCTAGAATTCATCTCTGCGGGGTTAAACAAGTCTTCCACTAATACACATACTTCGTTTAGGTAACGCTCCGTAAGGGTTTCACTTTCAAAGATTTTTTGCAAAAGCGCTTTGTGAGATTCCGTGAAAGTAACCGGCAAAGCAGTCATGGGTTCATTTACTCCATACGCGTATGCACCAAATGCTTCATTCCCGTCCCATTTGATCCACTCCCAAAGACCACTTTCCATATTGTGGTACAGGTAATAATTCCTCCCCGACAAGGTATAGCTATCAAGGTTAGAGAACAGATTATCAAGGGCAGCTGAACGAAGAAACCCTTGAACGTTGAGCCATTGATCTATCTCATTTTCAAAAACTTGTATAGGAGAATTGGTTATGAAGTCAGTGAATTCTATGAGATCACTCCAGTCGTTTACCTCCTCATTGTTCTTAATTGCATATGAACCTTCGTAGTTTCTTTGATCCGGTCCCCGATACTGCAAATCGGCGCTTCCCTCAGAAGTTGACTTAAATAAGTTCCCGTTATCATCACCAAAATTGCGTTCAAGGAAACGATCATCAATTTGTTCCACGACAGTGTAAAAACCCCAAAGTTCACCGTTGAAATACACGTTCGCGAAGTTCGTTCGTGGAGCTTGCACTCCAGCAGCACGACTTACATCAAAAAATATTTTTTCATGCAAGAAAGAAGGATCCTTGAACGCATTACTGAAATTCAATTTTTTCAGACCATCATGGTCTTGTCCGATGACGAATTCGTTGAAATCAATTTTGAAGGGTTTTTTATTCCCAGGGTGGGACATGCTTGAATTCCCTTTCAAACGAACTCCGACGTTTTCGTAGAAGTGAGTTCCCGAAGCATCAATGATCGTCAGATCAGCTTCTATATATTCACTAGTTTCATGATTCTCGAGAAGAACTTGAAAGAAATCGTTTTGAGCGAAGTCAAGTTCTATGGTGATGATCCGATCTTCACCAAAGATATTAGATCCGGTTTCTTCTCCCGTATCAGCCGATTCAGGTTCTTCTATTTCAACCGGTTCGGAAGTATCCAACGACTCCTCAACGCTGGTTGGGGAGAGACTGACAGGAGTTTCTGAACCATATTCTTGAGCAGGATTAGTTGAACAAGATAATGCCGCGACCAGAGCAAAGGCGCTAAGAGAATAAGCGAAAATTATGTGAGACAACCGAAATCGCATGGTTGAACCCTACTCGTGAGAAATCATTTGCTCTCACTGTTCAATGATTCTTACTTAATCTTTACCAATTTCTTAAAATGTTTTCATTTCTCCCAAATACATTGGGAATCCATCTGCTTGTGAAAGGCTAATTTCATGCCACCAACTACTACAAAGGTTATAACCATGATGGTTTTTACCGTTGGACTGGTTATTTCAACAGTTGCCTGTTCAGAAACAAAGACCGCATCCGATCAAGTAACACCAACTACAAAGATTCCATCTGTGCAAGAAGTCCAAAATCATTCAGGAAACGAAGTTCAACAAGAAACACTTGAAGAATCATCAAAAGAGCCAACCGAACATTCACATACCCATGAACATTTAGAAGAACTCAACTCAAACTACTTAAGTGACTACACAATCTTCGACACCGTTTTTGGTACAGAAACAACGGTAACGGTAGTTAACGACAGTCGAATCATAACCACAAATGCGTTACCTGATCATGAAACAGGGGACTTCCCTAACGCTGGAAACCCAAATACCATCTCCGCCCAATCTTCCACATATGAATACACAACCAACCCAGTAAATACTGGTTCAGCGAAAGAGGTCCATGTTCCCGGGGTTGCGGTTAATGGGGTGAAGTTCGAACCCGGAACTGCAGAAACGGTGACTTGCGCGTCAGGGGAAACTTATAGGGTTGAGGGACTTCAAGAGGTCTTTAACCTAGGCATGGATTTCAACAACGCCCACGTTCAACCAACCGGGGCATACCACTACCACGGTTTATCAGAATTGTTAGCAGAAACACATAATGAATCCGGCAGGGACCTTATCCACGTCGGATTCGCCGCGGATGGATACCTCATGTACATATCAACATCAGGCGCCTATTCACCCAGTTATCAACTTTCCACAATTTCTAGAACCGGAAGTAATTGTGTACTGAGCCTCGGCAATCATGGGCAGGGAAGAAGCATAACTGTTGAAGGAACAACACCGGATGGTAGCTACACGTCTGATTGGGATTATGTGCCTAGATTGGGAGATTTAGATGAATGCAACGGCACCGTGATCGATGGGCAATACGCGTACATTATTACTGATAACTTCCCGTATATCAGCAGGTGCCTAAAGGGTGACTTTACTGAAATAAGGCCAATGGGTCCTGGCGGGCCTCAAACGGGACCTCCACCACGAAACAACAACCGGTGAAAGATCCAAGTACAATAACTCAAAGATGAAGGGAGGGAAGCAGAAATGTCTGATGGACTGTTAGTACTTTTTGATGCAGTGGCAGTCCTTATTATGGTTTTCTGCCTTTACTTCCCAAGGCACGGACGCAAAGACATGATCATTGCCTTATTTGCGATAAATATTGGTGTCCTCGGAGTGTCATTTACTCTGGCCGACGCTGCAGTAAGCGCTGGGTTGGGTTTAGGACTATTCGGTGTCCTCTCAATTATTCGTCTTCGTTCAAGTGAACTCGGACAGCAGGAAATAGCGTATTATTTTTCTTCTCTTGCACTCGGATTAATTGGAGGGGTGAATGTGGATTCATGGATCTCTCCAGTTCTTATGGGAGTAATTCTCATAGCGATCTTTATCGGAGATCACCCTCAACTCTTTGCCCGTAGCGGCAATCAAGTAATGCGTTTAGACACCGCCTACACAAATGAAACCCAGTTACGGTCAGATTTAGAAACAATGCTGAATGGGAAAATCCGACGGTTACAGGTTCGCAGGGTCGACCTCGTAAATAACAGCACTGTCGTAGATGTGCGATTCACCCGAAACCCCGAGACCTCTCAAGACGCTTAAAATGGGATCTCTCCCCATCAAAGAATCAGCAATATCAACCCAAGGTCTCTCGCTGATAACTCTTGAAGAAATAAACATGTTCGCTGCGTTACAAACGCGAGTAGATCGCAAATACGTCATTAACGCCGAAACCTGCAACGCTTTAATACAACAAGTACAGGGCAAAGGTAGCGTTCTCGATATTGACGGGATGAGAAGCACAATGTATCAATCTGTTTACTTTGACACCCCTACATTGGATCTTTATAAAGACGCAGCGTATAGAAGAAGGCCGAGGTTCAAAGCAAGGACACGCTTCTACCAGGAGACAAACACAGCCATGCTTGAAGTCAAAACCAAAGATGGACGTGGGAGAACAGTGAAGAAAAGAACACCTCATGATGTAACCACCCTTAATGAATTAACCACTGAAGGAAAATCATTTATCGATGACGTAATAGGGGAAACAGGAGCATCGCGTGACCTTCGGGCAACTCTCACATCCCAGTACCAAAGAACCACAATTGTTGAACGGGAAACAAGAACCCGCATCACCTGCGATGAATACCTCACGTGCACAGACTGGGAAAATCAGAGCGTATCGCTCGCTGCGTGCATTGTTGAAAGTAAATCCTCGGGCCAACCCAGCCTCTTTGATAAATGGTTATGGGAAAATGGGAAACGCCCAATACGAATCAGTAAATATTGCACGGCCCTCGCTGTTCTTCACCCTGAGTTACCGTCAAACAAATGGCACAAAACCATAAAGAACTACTTTTAAGCCCCCAACGGTTCTCATTGTTGTAGAAATCATCTTGCGCATAGGAAAAATATTTTCTGGTGCGCTACATTTCTACAATCCCCTAACGAAAAAGGATGGACATGGATTTAGGACTCAAAGGAAAGAAAGCGCTTGTAACCGGAGCAACAAAAGGACTTGGCCGGGCAATAGCGGAAACGTTACTAGCGGAAGGCTGTTCAGTCGCTATCTGCGCAAGAGACGCAGAAGGCGTTGAAACCGCGGTAAATGAACTCAGTGAACTGGGGCAGGTATGCGGATCCGCAGTAGATGCTGGAGACATGGATTCGTTAACCGGTTGGATCAACACATCAGCTGAGGAGCTCGGAGGCATAGATATTTACGTGCATAACACATCAGGGAAACCACAACGAAAACTTGAAGGATGGATCAATAACTTCAACATAGATCTCATGTCACTTGTCGGAGGTGTCGGAGCCGCGCAGGAAGCACTCGCAGATGGGGGAGGGTCGCTCATCAGCATAGGGACCACTGCATCAGCTGAACATTTCGCTTCCGGATCCGGAAGCTATAGCGCATTCAAGGCAGCGGTTACGAACTGGACTCTAGGACAAGCCCAAGTGTTAGGAGCTCAAGGAATCCGATGCAACGTAGTTTCGCCAGGGCCAATCATGGTCGAAGGTGGAGACTGGGATGGCATCAAACAAGGAATGCCTGAATTCTACGAAGCCACCCAAAAAGTCCATCCGGCAGGGGACCTCGGTTTACCAGAAGACGTAGCGAACGCTGTCGCTTTCTTATCAGGTGATGCAGCGAAACACATCAACGGGGTGAACCTCACCGTAGATGGAGGATTCCTTAAACGGGTCAACTACTAACACCAGTAACACTTAAGTTACGTAAAAAATGACGGTAGCGTTCAAATAACCGACCAGCATCTTTCCCAATACCAAAATCCGATGGATTATCGTAGAAAGCACTGCCAGCAATCCTTTCTTTTTTCTCCAACTCAACAGGGTTAAAGTCAATTCCGAAAGCCGTGCAACACGTTTCCATGACCGTTAAAGAGTCATCAATAATGTCCTGGTGCAGGACATGCACCGTTCTTTGAGGAGGAAGTAAACCACTTTCAACATGATCAACGAGCAAGTTCAAGCTCCGAGCATACAAATCAATGTGATAAGGGCCAATGAGATCGGGTTGGACATGATCACTGAACGCGTACCGGAGAGCACTAACCAGATTAGATACAGAAGAGAGAACATCAAGAGGTTCACGATGAGTAACTATGAAACTGGCATCAGGGTAGATATCTAACAGAACGGGGATGGAATGTAAATGAACAGGTGATTTCAGCACCCACTGCGTTTCAGAATCATTTTGAAGCATTTGTAGAACAGATCGATGCATTTCATATGCTGAACGCATATTTGTGGCTTGTAGCCATTCAACATAGGAAGGGACATGGTATCTGCTGATGAACTCTTCGGATTTGAAAGCAAAAGACATCAAAGACAAGCATTCTTTGGGCATGTTCGCCGAGTAACCATGAATAGTTTCAAGTCCGGTTGAGACACGTTGCGGGAAAGAAAGTTCCTCCTCAGCAACTTCCATCACCTCACTGCTGTGCGTCGGGTAGAGAAATTCCCATCCGCGCCCAACACGAACATTTCCAATTTGAGCGAATAAGTCAAATAATGCCGTGGTCCCTGTCCGTGGCGCTCCAACAATAAAAACAGGGTTCCTGACAGGATCGCGGCCATCAATGTTATTGGTGAGAATCCGTAACCGTTCTTTGAGGAGTCTCCGCAAATACTTTTCAGTAAAAACGCATCCAAGTGGATTCAATTTCGCTTCATTGTTAAGCGCATTGATAAGTACAAAGAAAGGCTCCTTAATGTTTTCAAAGAAAGCAGGGCCGGAATCACCGAATTCGCTCATAGTCGAAGACAAGATGGTGTCACCATCAAGCCTATGGCTGCGGTGGTTACTGTTTGTTTCCTGAACCCAATCGGGTCGGGGAGGAGGAAACCAGGGCACTACCGGACACCCTCTAAAGAACTTGTTGTCATGTTCTAAACCTCCACCGCAAATGCTCTTGCCGGTTGCGGAGTTCTAATTTACGTTCATCTAATGAACACTGTGAAGCATCTTCAGGAAGCACCGAATCAAGGTCGGCAATGGAGACCACGTGAGTAGTTAAATCAAACGGTTTATCGGATTCAGGCCAAAACCACCTAAACGTGCATAACCCTTCAGAATTATTTGCCGTATCTAACCAATTGGCTACACCCGGGTCCTGACCGCTGATTACAAAACGAATTTTTCCATCATTTGAAACAATGGTTTGGTTGTGGTTTCGACTAGAGATCCGCCCGTAAGGGTCAATGAGTTCAAATGTTCCCAAATTGTAGAGTTGAATACCCCAATATTTAGCTAACGGTACATCTGCTTCAACCACTAGTGCTTCGGTAGGATCCAGATTCCAGAAACAAAACTCGTATCGAGCTAACGAAAGACCTTTACCGACTTTCACGGTTTGTTCAGAAAAACAATTATCTTCTTGGAAGTTACGATTGGATTCCAAATAGGTGTCCCAAAACGTTAAAGAATCTTCAATCTGTCCGAGTGACTTCTCCAACCGTTTGTTCAAATCATTTTCTTCGATGACAGGGGGTTCTTGCGGGTCTAGGCATTCAATAGTGAAGGTTGAAGGCTCTTCCGCTTTCCAGTCAAAATAGTATTCTCGAATGGAAACCATTACGGCTTCTTCTGGGAGTGGCACGTCCCCGTTTGGACCTCCGAGAAAGATTTCGAAATCGTCACCGGGGTGAATACCATGATCGGAAGCAACGAATAGTTGTAACGTCCCCCAGGTTTCTTGATGCATGAATCCAGAACGGATCGCTAGAACAAAATCTTCACATGAATGCATCCGCCCCCGAATCACATAGGAATGGGTTGAACTGACTCTGGCATGCCGGTAGACGTTGTCAGCATTGGGGCCACCCCATTGTGAAACCAAATCGTTTTGACGGTGGAAGAAAGGCCTACTTGCATCAGCGTGCAGTGTTTCCCAACTGAACCAAAGAACTAACTGGTCAATAAGGTGTTCGTATCTCTCAATTTGGTTTCCAGTTGAATCGAGTTGAAGATTTCTGAGTTGTGAAGTTATGTCATCCCAGTTAATACCCATGAGAAATACTCCCATAAGTTAACAGTGATAAAAATTCCCAACTAAAAAAATTTTGGAAACATGATGAACGAAATTTATCAATCGTAAACATTTCGTTGATCGCACGGGTAGAGTATCGGCTTCGGGGCTGTAGCTCAGTTGGCTAGAGCACCTGCTTTGCAAGCAGGGGGTCGGGGGTTCGATTCCCCCCAGCTCCACACTAAAAACCCCAGCGTATGACCTATTTTTTCATGGTTTACGTTTAGGGTGTTTTTTGTTTGGGTAGCCATTTGAGTAGCCAATCTACGCTTTCTTCTCGTTGGTTTAGGTATACGTTACAGCTTTTGGTACCCGTCGGACATGTTTTTGTGCCCTGCTTGTCTTTAATGATGTGACGTAACCTATGTTATGCCGTTATTGATAGATTTTTATTTTGGAGCTTTGTTGGCTTGCTGCTGTTGTTACATTCTGAGAGACGCT